>CAZWGW010000521.1:0-5660 GCA_964633565.1 uncultured Planctomycetaceae bacterium | reverse complement strand
GGGATCATGACGTTCGGGGCGTTCTGCGCCGTCGTCGCGGGGCGTGGCGTGCAGCTCCGCGAGCACGCCAACCTGCGTGAGCTGATGGCGGCCGAAGGGGCGGGGAGCGTGCGGTCGCTGGCGCTCGCCATCATCGGCCTGACGCTGGGGGCCGAGCTGCTGGGGGCGGTGCTGCTCTCGGACCTGTGGGCCGACCTCCCCTGGCCGGAGCGGGCGTTTCAGAGCGTGTTTCACTCGGTGAGCGCGTTCTGCAACGCCGGCTTCGCTCTGACGCCCGACAGCTTCGTGGGGCAGGGAGGGCGGTGGCAGGTGTGCTGGGTCGTGACCGGGCTGATTATCCTGGGGGGACTTGGATTTCCCGTGCTGCAGAACCTGGCGCGGGGGCTGCCGTACCTGCCCTGGTGGCGCGGCCGCCCTCTTTTCCGCGAACCGCGGCGCCGCTCGCGGCTCTCTCTCTCGACGAAGCTCGTGCTGATCACAACGGGGTTTCTGCTCGTCGGCGGGACGGCCGCGATTTACCTGCTGGAACTGACCGGCATACAGCGCGGCACCGCGCCGCCGCTGCCGCTCGCCGATGCGTGGTTCCAGTCGGTCACGTTCCGCACGGCCGGGTTCAACACGGTCAATCTCGATGCGCTGCAGCCGGCGACCAAGCTGCTGGCGATCGGCCTGATGTTCGTCGGCGCGTCGCCCGGCTCGACCGGCGGGGGGATCAAGACGATCGTGCTGGCGCTCTCGGTGCTGGGCCTGCTCTCAACGCTCCGCGGCCGCGAGCACGTCGAGTGCGCCGGGCGGACCGTGCCGTTCGTGCTGGTGAACCGGGCGCTGGCGATTGGCTTCCTCGGGCTGGCGACGCTGATGAGCGTGACGATCCTGCTGGTGATCTTCGAGCAGCAGCCGGGGGAGGTTCTGGACTATCTGTTTGAGGCAGCGAGTGCCCTGGGGACGGTCGGCGTCAGCGCCGCGGTGGAACTGGAGACGGGAGAGGTCGTATCGACGACGAAGTCGTTGTCGACGGCGTCGCAGTTTGTGATCATCGTCACGATGTTCCTGGGCCGGATCGGACCGCTGACCTTGATGATGGCCCTGGCAGGAGCCGGGTCGCGGGCGCAGTACGAGTTTCCGGAGGAGCGCGTGCTGTTGGGGTGAGGTTCATGGTGCCCCGATTGATCGGGGCTTGCGTGAAAGCGTGGCCGCGGATTGGAATTGGACCGCATGAATGCGGTCACGACGAACGGGAGTCATTACAGTGCAGAAAGTCGCCGTCATCGGCCTGGGTCGCTTCGGCATGGCGCTCGCGCGGCAGTTGGGGGCGTCGGGGGTGCAGGTCATCGCCATGGACCGCAGCCCGCACCTCGTCGCCGAGATCAAGGACCAGGTCGACCTGGCCGTGCGGCTCGACTCAACCGACCGGCAGGCGCTCCTCAGCCAGGAGGTCGACAAGGTCGACGTGGGGGTCGTCGCCATCGGCGAGAACTTCGAGGCGGCGCTGCTCACGACGGCGCTGCTCAAGCAACTCGGCGTGCCCGAGGTCATCTGTCGGGCCCAGACGCAGGTCCATGCCCGCATCTTCCAGCAGATCGGGGCCGACCGCGTGATCCAACCCGAACAGGAGAGCGGTTCGCAGCTCGCGCGGCAGTTGGCAAACCCGCACCTGGTCGATTTCATCCGGCTGGCGGACGGCTTTACCCTGATCGAGATCGACACGCCGCGCGGCTTTCACGGCAAGTCGATCCGCGACCTCGGCCTGCGGGCGAAGTACGACGTCAACCTCGTCGTGCTGCGGCGTGCTGTTCCCGGCGTGACGGATGAACAGGGGAAGCCGTTGGTGCGCGTGATCGTGCCAACGCCGGACGAGGTGATTCAGCCGGACGACGTGCTGGTGGTGGTCGGTCCGGACGAGGCGCTCGCGCGGCTGCCGAAGGAGTAGACAAACTAGTCCGGTCACTCCGTGACCGGGACCACGCGCTTCGGAGTGACGCGGCGACTTTGTCGACCGGGCTTCGCGTCACGGAGTGACGCGGCTACTTTTCCAGTGACAAATCCACGTCGACCCAGGCGCCGCGCTCATTTGACGCCAGCACCGCGTCCGCGACCGCCTGCGCCCGCGCCCCGTCATCGAAACCGGGGACGGCCGGGCGGTCTTCCACGATGGCCGACGTCAGCTCGTACACGAGGTCGTAGCGGAACACCGTGCTCGGCACACCCTCCTTCGGATTCCGCGGGCTCCCGGGGATGACGAGGAACTCGTCCGGCACCGGGACCGGTTCCATCGTGCCGACGTGCTTGCCGAGCAGGATCGTGTTCGGCTCCGTGAGGCGATAGACGCCCGAACCTTCGGAGCCGTTGACTTCGGCCCATTCCCAGCCGAAGCCGTTGTTGTGGTGGCCCTTGGCGAGGGTCGTCCCCTCCCACACGCCGACCGCGCCGCTCGCGAAACGCCCGATCAGCGCCGACCAGTCGTCGACGTCGGAGGGGTCGCAGGCTTTGCCGTCGGCCGTCTTGTCGCGCGGGCAAAAGGTCGCCACCGCGCCGCAGACCGACGTGAGCGGGCCCATCAGGTCGAGGGCGAAATCGAGCCGGTGGATCGTCATGTCATACAGGTCCCCCGCGCCGGCGAGTTTTTTGTATTGCCGCCAGCCCCAGCTCGTCTCCGGCCAGTCGAGGAACCGCTGGCTGCGGAAGTGCCGCGGCGTCCCGAGCGCACCGCTCTGCACCAGATGCCGCAGATAGCGCATCGACGGCGCAAAGCGGTACGTGAACGCCGTCATGTGTCTGACCCCCTTGTCCCGCGCGGCGCGATACATGTCGGCCGCCTCGCCGAAGTTCACGCCCAGGGGCTTCTCGGCCATGACGTGCTTGCCGGCGTCGATACAGGCGAGCGCGATCGGCTTATGCGTGAAGTTCGGCGTGGCGATGATGACGGCGTCGACGTCCGGGTCCTCGGCGATATCCTCGAACGTCGTCGTGACGTTCTCGACGCCCCACTCGGTCTGCCGCTTCTTGAGCAGTTCCTCATTCGGGTCGCACACCGCGACCAGCTCGGCCCGCGGATCGAGCCGGATGCCGGGGACATGGTGGTAATCGGAGACGGCGCCGGCGCCGATGATCGCGTAACGGATGGGCATGGAGGGGTGAGTGGCGACTGGTTATGGGTCGTTTAGCCGCGACCCGGAGGGGAGCGCGTCGAGTCGCACGCGATCTTCCCAACACGAGTCAGACGTTCAACGTACAAACGGCACGTATCATCGCGGAACGTGCGTCGAGGGACAATTGAGCCGATGTGGCGGGAACTGCTGACGAACGCGTGATGGACCTGGGACCCTGCGACAACCGGCCCGGGGGGATTGGCGTACCGCGGGTTCAACTTTAGCGAAGCGGGCGTGTGGTTCGCATTCGCCCAGCTCGTGCTGCGGCGCTGGCGGCGCGAGCGGAAATCGGGGATGGAACTGCTGTACGCCGCGGCATTTCTGACGTTCGGGCTGAGCGACTTGCCCGAAGCGTACGTTATTTCGCTGCCACTGGTCGCGGGGAAGGGGATCAATCTGGCGGTGCTGCTGGCGCTGCGTCAGTCCGTCATGCGCCGCTGGTATCCGCAGAGTCGGGTGTATTGAGGGTTCACATCATCGGGAACGTTCCTGCTGGTAAATCTCCTGGATCAGCTCCTCAACTGACTTGAACTTCCCCTTTTCCCGGACGGCGTGCTCGATCTTGTCGCGCGCGTCGGACGCGGCGTGACCCAGAGCGAGCAGCGCCTCGTAGCCTTCGCTGAGGACGTCCCGGTCGGTCCGCTTCTCCGACGGTACTTCTTCACCGATGAGCAGCGCGAACTTCGCCATCTTGCGGCGGAGCTTGGCGACGATCCGTTCGGCCATCGCGGGACCGATGCCGGGGAGGGCGGACAGCGCCTTGACGTCCTGCTCCTCGATCGCCTCGGCTACTTCGCGCACGGGGCGGACCATCGCCTGCAGCGCCTTTCTGACGCCGACGCCGTCGACCTGGCACAGCATGTCGAAGAATTCGCGCTCGGCTTCGTGCAGAAAGCCGACGAGTCGGGGGACCATGCGACCCCCTTTCTGCGGGTTCCCCTCGATGTATTCGATCGTGCGGAGGCTGATCGTCTGCCCGATCAGCGGCTGCAATTGCCGCCGCACAAACTCCGGAACGTAGACCTGGTACTCGAACGCCCCGACGGCGAGCGTGGCGTCGTTGTCGCGGAGGGCGGTGAGCGGGCCGGTGATTTTGGTAATCAAGGGGAGGGGGTCCGTCGTCCGTGGTCAGTGGTCCGTGGCGAGCAGAGTCTACGCGTCCGGTGTATCGCCTCACAACGGACTACGGACCACGGACTACTGACACTCCCGCATACCAGTGACACAGCGCCACGGCGCACGCGTCGGCCACGTCGTTCGGTTCCGGCACGTGGTCGAGGCTCAGTTCGCGCGTGATGGCGAGTTGCACTTGTTCCTTGCTGGCCGTGCCGCTGCCGGTGAGGAGCTTTTTAATCTGCCGCGGAGTGTAGTGGACGACAGGGACCTTCTGCTGGGCGGCGGCGAACAGGATCGCGCCGCGGGCGTGGGCCATGAGCAGGGCCGTCTTGGGGTTCTTGCCCAGGGAGAAGACCTGCTCGATGGCCATCGCCTGCGGCTGGAATTCGTCGAGAACTTCCTGCAGTCCGCTGCCGATTTCGTGGACGCGTTCCGCCAATGAAAGTTTCGGTGTGGAGCGAATGACGCCCCCCTCCTTGAGGACGGGGGAACGTTGGCCGCGCACGAGGATGGCATACCCGGTGCGATTGAGGCCGGGGTCGACGCCGAGACAGCACTCCAGCGACGTAGCGGGCACTGGCGAAAAGTTTCAACACGGAGGCACGGAGGACACAGAGATTGGGCGGAGTTTAAGGAGAAGTGGATGTGTCGGCCAGAGGGGCTCGCGCGGAGTCTGCAGCAGGCCAGTCGATCCGGTCGAAGAAGTGCTGCAATCTTGCGCCGCGCAGGGGATTGAACGTGCGCAGCCAGGGTCTCTATCCGAGATCACTTTGACCTGATCCCTCAACGTGTGATACTTTTGGGCGGGACTTTAACTTCGAGGGTGAGCTTCATGGCGACCGATCTGGTGCAAACCGAACTGGAAGAATTCCACGCCTACGTGGGGGAGCGCCTGCGCACTGCGAAGGAGCGCTTGTCGCCCGAGGAAGTGCTGGACGAATGGCTGCTGCTGCACCCCGATCCGCAAGTACACGAGGAGAACGTCAAGGCGATCAAGGCGGCCATTCGCGATATGGAGGCAGGAGATCGGGGCGTTCCGTTTGAGGAGTTTGATCAGGAGTTTCGGCAACGCCACAACATTCCCCAGAGTGAATGAAACGCAAGCTGGTCATCCTCGCTCGAGCCCAGCAGGACGTCGACGATTTGTACTGCTGGATTGCCGCCCGATCGCGAGATGGGGCAATGCGCTGGTATCAGGCATACCATGCAGCCGTCATGCGGATGCGCGAGACGCCGGAGAGCTACGCTCTTGCGGACGAAAACGACGAGATCTCCAACCTGGAGATCCGTCAGTTTTCATTCAAGACCCGGCGCGGCCGGACATTTCGCGGCGTGTTCACCATCGTGGGCGATGAAGTTCGAGTGCTCCGAATCCGCGGCGCGGGGCAGGCACCC
>CAZWGW010000520.1:0-5662 GCA_964633565.1 uncultured Planctomycetaceae bacterium | reverse complement strand
CAGCCGAACGTGTACAGCGCTCCGTCGGGGATGCGGGCGTAGCGCTCCAGGCCGCGCTTGAGCAGGCGGGCGATCGTCGATTTCGAGCTGCCGACCGGACCGTGCAGCAGCAGTACGCGGCGCTCGGTGCCGTACTTGAGGGCGGCGCTCTTGAACACGTTGACCAGCTCGACGAGCGGGCGCGTCAGGCCGAAGATCGCGTCCTGGCCGCCGTTGTGGGGGTCGTCGAAGAAGCGGTAGCGGACGAGGTCCTTGGTCCCCTCGACCGGGTAGCTCCCGTCCGTCAGGATCATGTCGTACACCCGCTGGTACGCGGAGCGCGTGACCTTGGGGTTCGTTTTGATGATGTCGAGGTACTCGGCGAACGAGCCCTGCCAGTGCTCATGCTGGTAGGCCGCCGGGTTCTGGCGGGTCGCAAAACGTTCGAGTAGACCTTGTGCGTTTGCCACGGAACGACTCCCTCTCGGCCCGACGTGTCCGGTTGACTGTTCCGCCGTGACAACGCGACCTGCGCGCTGGTTCGCTTCGATGCCTGGCCGTGAGTATCCGTGAATCTGTTGTGGGACTTGCCGACGTGCGGCCCCGGGCCGTGACGCGTTGCGTCAGCGGCCGGGCCGTGCCGACGGCACGGGGGGTGGGCGGCGAATCTTCGCCGGGGCCGGCGCAGACGTCTGCGCGCAGCACCGGAACAGGCTCCCGTGGTGTGGTGTGGGGAAACCCTCTGGAGCGGAGTTGCCGAAGACTCGACCGTCCATGGCCAGGCACCGAATTGCCAAACAAACGGCGGGGACGGGACGGCGACGTCGGGAAGTCGCAATCCCGACAGGCGCGGCCGCCATCCAGTAGCAGCCGCGTGCTGGGGGTCCAGCACGGTAATTATCGGCGGGAATCGATATGTGACAAGGCCAGTTTCGGGGAAGTGGGGGTGGCGGGGGAGCGGAGTGAGAGCACGGGGGCGTGGGGGCAAGGGGGCGCGGGGCCTGTCCCGAATTCGCGAACCTCGGCCCACAGCTTGTCCAGAACGAAATCCGCTTCGGCGCTGGCCAGCGCGGACGGATGTCGCTCGCCCGTCGAGATCGTGCCACCGTTGCTCGCCTCCCTCTGTGGGCAAGCGAGCGGTTTGCCAGCCCGGCCACGCGCGGTATGATGCGCCTCGTCGTCTCGTCCCCTTGTCCAGTTGATGTCTCCGACGCGGGGCGGGGTCCATCCGCCAGGGGTCAGCCTCGCGACATCCCATTTGCACCCGTAGCTCAATTGGATAGAGCATCGGACTTCGGATCCGAAGGTTGGGGGTTCGACTCCCTCCGGGTGTACTCGTCGTTGTGCCTGCCCGAAGTCGCGGGAGGCTCTTTCGGAGAACATCGACGATGGGTGAGGCCTGCTTGAAGTCACGAAGCGGCTGGTGCAGGGTGCGCCTGCCCAAGGAGACCCCTCGCGATTGGCCGAGGCGGGATTCGAACCCGCACGGGGATTGCTCCCCACAGGATTTTAAGTCCGGTGCGTCTGCCTGTTTCGCCACTCGGCCGTTGCCTTTGTCCACTCCGACACGTCGCTCCGCACGGGAGTTCAGGACTGCACTGCGGTGCATCGACACAACGAGTGTACGGCCGCTTCGCATTCCCCCGCAAGGCGTTGCGCCCGCCGAAATCCGTTCGCCTCGACGAGCCGCCGGCCTCACGGCGCCAGCGTCAGCGTCACCCGCCGCACGTCCATCACCGTTTCGCCGGGAACTTCCACTGCCCGCAACGTCAGCGGCCCCGAACGGCAGTCCAATCATCGCACCGGCATCCACAGGCGGACACGTAGAGTCGATGTTCACCTCGTACCATGTGGCCGGCACAACGGGTTACCACCAATGTTCCGTCTTGAGGTGCCGCAATACCCGGTCAACCAGAATCGCGCCGACCGGTCGCTTGCCGGTGTTGATCCGGGCGTAACCGGACATGCCGGGCCGCAGTCGATCGGTTGAGCCGTCGAACTGGCAATCGACGTTTACGTGGCTCGCCGAACTTGAGGCTTCGCCCGGCTGGGCGGCGTCGGCAACGCGGCGTACGCGGGCGGAGACTTTCTCCAGCGGGACCGCACGCGGGCGGAGCGTGGCGGTCTGGCCGTTGCGGACACGGCGGACGGCCTGCTCATCGAGCCGCACCTCCGCTTCCAGCGACGACGGATCTTCGATCAGGAGAATCAGGTCGCCGGCCTGGAAGTAGCTGCCCACTCTCTCGCGAAATCGCGGCGTGGTGACGAGTCCGCCGACGGGACTGAAGACGACGAGTTGTTCCTGCCGTTCCTCGAGTTCGTGCAGCTCTTCCCGGAGGCGGTTGACACGGGCCTGCTGAGCGTTGATCTCCTCGGGACGCGATCCGGCTTCCATCACCGCCAGGGCGGATTCAAGGCTGGAGAGATCGTGATCGCGTTCGGCGAGTTCCAGTTCCACGAGCAGTACCCCGCGCGATTCGACAGCACGCTTGTCCGCGGCGGCCTTGTCGCACGCGGCCTGGGCGGCACGCAGCCGGAGTTGCGCGGACTCGAAGTCCTTCGACGAAATGGCTTGCTGTGCGTGCAGGGTCTTCACGCGGGAGAGGTTCTCGCGGGCTGCGTCCCATTCTGCCTGCGCTCGGGCGATGTCGCCGTCCAGGCCTGCAAGCTGGCCCTGCAGCGATTCGCGGGCATGGTCCAGATTCTTCAGTGCGACGTCCCGCCAGGCGCGGGCGCTTTCGATCCGTTGCCGCTGGGCACTCAATTCCTCCGGCCGTGTTCCGGTTTCGAGCAGACAGAATCCGGCCTGGGCTTCCGCCAGTTCCGCCTGCTTCTGGGCGAGCTGACTGTTCAGTTCGGGGATCTCGAGCCGCAGGAGGCGGGCGCCTGGTGACACCGGTTGTCCCTCGGCGACACAGACCTCACGCAGGAATCCGGCCACCGGGGCACGGATCTCGGCGCGGACGGTCGAACGAAGCTGGAACTCACCTCCGGCGCGATCCTCGATTTCCCAATAACAGAGGGCGGTGCCGCCCCACGCGAGTGCCCCGAGCCATACGATTGTTCTCCAGCGACGCAGACGCAACATTTGTGAGACCTCCCCTCCGGCGATTCCCCGGAACATGCGACGGACCACGAGCAGACCCGCCAACGCGGCAAGCGCGAATCCGGGCGGACCGATCTGCTCACCCAGCCAGCGCCCCACGCCGGCCAGCATCGTGGCCATGAACATCAACGAGAACAGCCAGCTTGCCAGCCCGAACAGCGTCAGGAACCAACCCTTGGGTTCTTGCGCAGCAGCCGGAGCCCCCCACAGCATTCGCCGCCGCAGCGTTTTCCAGCGCTCGAGGCTCCGCTGGCGCAGGTTGGGGACTTCCAGCCAGTCGCTCAGCAGGTAGTAGCCGTCGAGTTTGAGCAGCGGCAGGAAATTGAACAGCGACTGCACGCCGCACAACGACAGCACGATGAACGCCAGATAGCTCGCGAGACTCCCGGGAACCGTCAGCCGCCAGGCGAACACCGCGAGCGACCAGACGAACAATTCGAAAAAGCCCCCGGCAAACGTCACCCACAGGCGTTTGGACTTTTCGGGGAACAGCCACGCATCCGAGACGTTGCAGTAAAAACAGGGCATGAAGAACATCAGCAGGAAGCCGATCTCGCGGACCTCTCCTCCGAAGTGCTTGCAGGTGAGGCCGTGGGCGCTTTCATGCAGCGCAATCACGACCAGCAGGGTGAACCAGGCGAGAACGGCTGATTCCCACCGCAGACTGCTGCGGAAGGACTCGATCAATTCCAGGCGGCCGATCCACACCAACCAGATGGCCGCGAGGATCGACAAGCTCGCCAGGACAACAAACAGGGGAGACCAGCAGAACCGGATGCGCGGCTCCAGCCACGTAAAGAACCGGTCCGGGTCGACGAGGTTCTTCCGCCAGTACAGAATGCTCTGCCGCGCTGCCTTCTGCGGCTTCGCGGCACTCTCTCCATCTCTCTGTCCCTCCGTCCCTCCGTCGCACAACAATCCCTGCTGCTCGGCCAGCCCGACAAAGTCGTCCACGTCGTCGGCCGCCAGCGGCTGCCCGAAGCGCGCTTCAAACTCGCGGGATAACGAGTCACGATCCGTCGCCGCATCGAGGTGCGTCAGCAGGAAGTGCTCCTGCTCACCGATCTCGAAGAAGTGGCCCGAGTCGGGGTGCTTCACAACGAACCGACCGCGGGCGCCAACCGGTCGGATGACCAGGTCGGGGCGTCGCTTTGGAAGTGGTGAGGCGATGCCGATCATGACAGCGGAATTCCGGTATTTCCCAGTCGCCTGGCACAAACCTGCGCGAACTGCGCCGACTGTTCGGGACTCAGCGCGGTCGCGCCGTCGCCGATGCGGCCGCCACGCAGGAACGCGTCCAGTTGGACGCCTTCCTCCCACAGCGTCTCCAGGGCCGGGTCGAACCGGCTCTCGTGTTGTTTCATAAACGCGAAGCTGCTGCGTTCCTTGACGGTCTGCAGTTTTTCCGGCGAGAGTTGCCAACCGCAGAAGTCGGCGATGCGTTGGAGGCAGCCGTCCAGGTCGCGCTGAAGTTCTTCGTACGTCAGGAACAGCACGTTGTCGTCGTGCCGGTGCTCCCACCAGCCGCGCACGTGCTCGAACCACGAGCCGAAGGCGACTTTGCCCTTCAGAAATTGCGTGAAGAACTCGTCAAACGTCCCCGTGTAGCCGTTGTAGCGGCGATACAGGTGAAAGTACGAAACGGCCACATCCCTGCCGTTGCGGGCGACATAGATGTAGCGGCCGGCCCCCTTGGGGATTTGCCGCCAGGAAAAGTGGCTCTTGAAGATCCGGGGCGACGGCCGCAGTTCAAACGCGTTGGCGGCGCGCAGCGACCGCTCAAACCACGGACAGAATTCGGCAATGTGCGGAAAATCCATCGCGCCGTCAGTCGTCATCTGATACAGAATCATCTGCATCCAGGTCGTGCCGGAGCGGGGATATGTGACGAGAAACACGTCGCTGCTGCGCGGGATGAACTCCATCGTCCGCACGCGGCGCTGCAGCCAGCCATGGGCGGCGGCCGGTAACCGGGTGGACCAATCCAGCGTCTTCGACGCAGCCTTGAGCAACATCAGCGTCGTTCGCGGCAGCAATCCATCCGCGGCGCCACTCAGATTCCGCGCCGTCGAGGCAGTCGCGAAGAAATCGGGCGCGACTGGTCGGGCACATTCTCCAGCGTTCTGAAGGAGCCCCTCTGCCGTTGCGGAGCTCAAGAACTCGTCGAGTTCGTCTGGGGAGAGTGGCTCGTGAAAACGCGCTTCGAATTCCGCACAGATTTTGTCTGTCGTACGCGTTCCATCCAGGCAGGCCAGCAGGAAACATTCCTCGTCGCCAAACTGCAGTACGGCGCCGGTGCGCCGATTGCGCACGCGATGAGGTCCGTTCGGCTCGGCCTGCCAACAGGCGAGTTCAGGTCGTCGAATCGGGACCGGTGCGGCAATGGTGGTCATACGAGACGGTTTCACGTCACAGTCTGGTCAGGAAGAACGGAACGGGGCACAGCGCCCCGTCCCTCGGTCCCCGCCACCTGTCACACCCAGTTGTTGGTGTTTCCACAACCCACTTTCTTGCCCTGCGCGGTGTAGTGGCACGCCGGTGCAATACGCTCTTCCAGCTTGACGAACTGGAAGCGGC
>CAZWGW010000519.1:0-5665 GCA_964633565.1 uncultured Planctomycetaceae bacterium | reverse complement strand
CAACTCTCGGAGAAGGACCGCCGCGGCGTCCCGCTCGCGCAGGCGGAGTGCTTTCCATGATGGCGACGAGGCCCAGGGTCGCCGTCACGCTCGGTGACGTCGCGGGCATCGGACCGGAGGTCGCCGTCCGCGCGATCGCCGACCCGCGCGTACAATTGTCTTGCCGACCGATCCTTGTCGGCCACCCGGACGTTATTCGCCGGGCAATGGCGCTGGCAGGCGTTGATCTGGCGATCGCAGTCGTTGACACTCTTACTGCCGCGCACGGCGACGATTCGTCGATCCCCTGCTTCAATCCGGCTGGCGACGACGCAGCGCAAGTGCCGCCCGGCCATGACGACGCACGCGCTGGCGGGGCCGCCTGGCAGTACCTCATCGCCGCCACGCGTGGCGCGCTCGCCGGAGACGTCGACGCCGTCGTCACGGCACCCATCAGCAAGCACGCCCTGCATCTCGCCGGGCACGACTATCCCGGTCACACCGAGATCCTCGCGGAGACCTGCGGCGTGACCGACTTCGCCATGATGCTGTTCCTCCCCGAATGTAGTCGACTCGCTCCGCGAGTCGATACATCTACAAACAGACTTCCGGCTTCAGACGCAGCGTCCACTCGCGGGGCGAGTGGACTACATTACGGCCTTGGCGTCGCCCACGTCACGCTCCACACCTCCATCGCCAGCGTGCCGGCGCTCATCACGCACGCTGCCGTGAACCAGACGATCGGCCTGGTCCACTCCTTCATGCAGCGCGTCGGTTGTGCCTCCCCGCGGGTCGGCGTCTGCGCGCTCAACCCGCACGCCGGTGAACAGGGTCTGTTCGGCGACGAGGAGCGCCGCGTCATCGCGCCGGCCGTCCAGCAGGCGGTCCTCCGCGGCATCAACGCCGCCGGCCCGTACCCGGCCGACACCCTGCTCAAACGGGCCGTCGCCGGAGAATTCGACGGCGTCGTTGCCATGTACCACGACCAGGGGCACATCGCGCTGAAACTGATCGCTTTCAACCGCGCGGTCAATGTGACCCTCGGTCTGCCCATGATCCGCACCAGCCCCAGTCACGGCACCGCCTTCGACATCGCCTGGCAGGGGACCGCCGACCCCACCGGCATGATCGAAGCGATCAGAGTGGCCGTTCAACTCTCCCCGAACGCCCGCAATTCAAGTCCCTCTGGTTCTGCCAGAGTTTCTTCGACTTGACGTCATCACTCATTCGACCCTGGCAGTCCCTCCGTCTCTCTGTCCCTCCATCTCTCTGTCCCTCCGTCCCCAGGCCGCTTCTTGCCATTTCCTGGTCACTACTCCCTACTCCCTACTCCCCACTCCCTACTCCCCACTCCCCACCCTCAAACCGTTGACACAGCCACACGGATTTACGTATCTTTATCCGTTGGAAAGCCTTACCGCAGTTTGCGTTAGTGGTGTCGAACGCCCCGATTTTTCACGACCAGTCGACCAATCCGCCGATACAATTGAGGTAACAGACCTCGTTCCCCCTCCTCTGCGTCTTCCGCGTCTCCGCGGTGCCCAATAACCGCCCCCGCCACGCGAACGACTCAGAGCCACGATCCCCCGCCCCCCGGAGCACGCAACATGCTCAAGATCCTCGGCAACTCGATCGGCCTGTGCGACCGACTCTCCCGCCGCAACTTCCTGCAGATCGGGGGCCTCGCCCTCGGCGGTCTCTCCTTGCCGCAGATCCTCCGCGCCGAAGCCGCGGGCAAACTGAACGGCCACGGCAAGGGGATCATCATGGTTTTCCTGCCGGGCGGCCCCCCCCACCAGGACATGTGGGACCTCAAGATGGACGCCCCGAAGGAGGTCCGCGGGGAGTTCACTCCGATCCAGACCAAAGTCAACGGCATCGACATCTGCGAACTCTTCCCGCGCATCGCCTCCGCCGCGGACAAGTTCACGTTCATCCGCACGATGGTCGGCGCTACCGGCAACCACTACGCCTTCCAGTGCCTGACCGGCCACACCGACCGCAACCAGCCCCTCGGCGGCTGGCCGGCCCTTGGCTCCGTCCTGTCGAAAGTGTACGGCCCGAAGGACCCGGCCGTCCCCGCGTACGTCGGCCTCTCACCGAAGATGGGACACATGCCGTGGGCCGACAACGGCACCCCCGGCTTCCTTGGCGTGTCGCACGCCCCCTTCACCCCGCACGGTGAGGGGAAGGACGATATGGTCCTCAACGGCGTTTCGCTCGATCGCCTCGGGGACCGCAAACAGGTCCTCGCCTCGCTCGATCGCTTCCGACACGAAGTCGACGCCAGCGGCATGATGGAAGGACTCGACGCCTTCAATCAGCAGGCGTTCGGCATTCTCACCTCCAGCAAACTCGCCGAAGCTCTCGATCTCGACAAGGAAGACGTCGCCCTTCGCGACCGTTACGGCCGAGGCGTCAACCAGCTCAAGGACGATGGCGGCCCGCGCCTGTTGGACAACTTCCTCGCCGCCCGCCGTTTGATCTCCGCCGGCGTGCGCTGCGTGACGCTCGCCTTCTCCCGCTGGGACTGGCACGGCGACAACTTCGGTCAGGGGCGGACCGAAATGCCGATGCTCGATCAGGCCGTCAGCGCCCTGGTCGAGGACCTCGAGAAGCGCGGCATGCTCGACGACATCACGGTCGTCGTCTGGGGTGAGTTCGGCCGCACCCCCAAGATCAACGGCAGCGCCGGCCGCGACCACTGGCCGCAGGTCTCCTGCGCCCTGCTGGCCGGCGGCGGCATGCGGCACGGCCAGGTCATCGGCCAGACCAATCGCCTGGGCGAGCACCCGGTCGAGCGGCCGGTCCACTTCCAGGAAGTCTTCGCGACGCTCTACAAGGCGCTCGGCATCGACATCGACCACACCACGCTGCTCGACCTGCAGGGCCGGCCGCGGTATCTCATCGAGCAGAACGATTACCGGCCGATGCCGGAACTGGTCTGAGCGCCGCACGTCAGAACTCTCCGCGTCAACACTGCGTTGCGTAGCGCCACCTCTGCGCGCCTTCCTCTCATCCCGTCCCCCAAAGCCCGCCGATGGCATCGGCGGGTCGTGCTGCCCAAATACGACTCTCAATTCCCGATCCTCCGTATTACATCCCGCATCCGGCGACGCCTCACCGTCTGCCACCCCTGCGCCATGCATGATCGGAGTCCCTCGTGGAAGGCCTCGTCCTCCTCCTCAGCGGCCTGATCGAGCTGTTCGTCCTCGTCATCCCGCTGATGATCGAGGCGGTCGTCCTCCTGGTCGGCGTCGTTGGACAGACTGTCGCCCTCCTGTTCGAGATGCTCGCTGGAGCGGGGATCGGCGCACTGCGGCGCAAGTCCCAAGCGGCTCCCCCGGCAGTCGCGGTCACTCCCACGGCGCCGGCACAGCGCCCGGCGCCTGCCATTACCCGGCAATGGGTCAAACAGTGGTCGCGCCGTGCGACCGTCGCCGGCGGCGTGCTGTTACTCGTCACCGCGGCTGGGATCGGCATCGCCACCTTTTTCTTCTTCGAGCACATCGTCCGCTGGTCGTTGCGGGGCCTTGAACAGCGCCACGGCGTCACCATCGCCTTCGAATCGGCCGATGGCAATCTGTTCACCGGGGCCGTGCGCCTCCGCGGCGCGCACCTGGTCCGCGCTCAGCACCCTGTCTCTGAGTTTGATGTCACAATTCAGGAGTTACAGGCCGACATCGACCTCTCCGCCCTCTGGCAGCGGCGGCTCGAATTCCAGTCCGTCGCCGCCCGCGGCATCCGCGGGGACTATTCCCGCGTCGGTCCCCAGCCCGATCAACTGCCGTGCCGCGGTTTTATCGTGCAGCAACTCGCGATCGAAGACGCACAACTGACGTGGCACGACGTCACGCAGCCGGATCGCCCGATCCACCTCGACATCGAAGTCGACTCGCTCGAAACCGCCCCTTTCCGCAGTCAGTGGGCCGCGTTCGACGTGCTCTTCCGCACCACCGCCCGCGGCCGGATCGCCGGCGGCCCGTTCCGGATCAGCACGCGCGAAGTCCCCGACGGCCGCGAGACGCACTGGAACGCCCAGGGCCTGCCCGTCTCACTTGCCGGCGCTTACCTCGGCGGACCGTTTTCGTGGATCACCGAAGGGACGCTGAACGTCGACGTCGTCGACCGCTGGTCGCTCCCCGAGGACGAACTCGACATCGACATGGACTGGAAGCTGGTGCTGAAAGATATCCGCGCCGAGGCGCCGGCCGACCTGCCCGTGCCGGCCCAGGCCGTCGCCGGCCAGTTCGTCAAATACCTGAACGAACATCCCCGCGAGGTGCCGCTTGCCTTTTCCGTGACAATCAATCGCCGCGAATTCTCCGGGCGCATGTCGCCGCCGCTGGAGTTCCTGATGCGGGTCCTGGGCGACGCCGCGACAAACGAGATTTCGGACCGGCTCGGCATCGCGAAACAGGCCGTCCGCGACGCCGGCCGCGGCGCATGGGAAGGGGTCAAGGACTTCCTCGACCGCCGGCGCAATGCTGCGCCACAAGAGTAGGTCACGATCGCAACTCCCTTTCGTCCTGGAAATCTCAAGTCCCAGAATCTGCTCACCATTTTTCACCCCCCATTTTTCTGCCTGCTTCTTCGTGCCCTTCGTGGCTTAGTGGTGAACGTATTTCGCCATACGATTCCCGCCGCTCCACTCGCGCGGTACGCTGTTTCCAGCGGATCGCAACGTGCCTCCCCGAATCGTCCCCGCACTATGTCGTGACCCAAGGACCAGTCAGTGAGAGTCTTACCCGCGGCAATCGCCTTGGCGTTTTCGCTGCCACTGACCCTCCGCGCCGACTGGCCCACCTGGCGGGCCGACGCCGCGCGCAGCGGTCATTCGTCGGAAACGCTCCCCGCACAACTCTCCCTGCAGTGGACCTGGCGCAGCCCGCATCCGCCACAGCCGGCATGGCCGCGCGATGACCGCATGGCCTTCGACCGCGCGTACCGCGTCGTCGCCGCGCGCGGCATGGTCTACTTCGGCAGCTCGGCCGACGATACGGTCTATGCCCTCGACGCGGCCACCGGCGAACTGAAGTGGACATACTGCACCGACGGCCCCGTCCGCTTCGCCCCCACCGTCTGGAAGGACCGCCTCTACGTCGTCAGCGACGATGGCTTCCTGTACGCCTTGAATGCCGATGACGGCACGCTCATCGCCCGCTGGCGCGGCGGGCCGGCCGAAGACCGCGTCCTTGGCAACGGCCGCATCGTCTCCAAATGGGTCGCGCGCGGCGGGCCGGTCATTCTGGGCGGCGTCCTGTACTGGGGCGCCGGCATCTGGCAGTCCGAGGGGATCTACGTCCGGGCCATCAATGCCGACACCGGCGACGTCCTCTGGACGAACGACTCCTCCGGCGGCATCGAGATGGGCCAGCCGCACGGTGGCGCGGTTTCAAAAAGCGGTGTCTCGGCCCAGGGATACCTGATGGCCAATGCCGACCGCCTGTTCGTCACGACCGGCCGCGCCGTCCCCGCCGCCTTGACACGCGCCAGCGGCGCGTTTGAGTACTACCGCCTGCAGGAGAACACCCAGCGCGGCAGCACGCAGGCGATGCTCGCCGGCGACCTGTTCTATAACGGCGGCTATGCGTATCAGACGGCCGATGGCGCAGTGCTGGCCGACCGCGTCGACGGCGTCGTGGCAGCGCTCGGCGAGGGGGTAGTGCATGGCGCGGCGGGCAAG
>CAZWGW010000518.1:0-5669 GCA_964633565.1 uncultured Planctomycetaceae bacterium | reverse complement strand
CGGCGACGTTTAACCGCGCGGGCATGCGAAACCACGGGACGGCGGGCGGCAGCGACAGGGCCACGAGCCGGTCATGTTGCTCGTCGTAGACCGGACCCAGCCAGGGATACGCAGCGCCGAACGCCATCGGTCCCTGCGGCGGTCCCTCGAAAACGGCGGTCCACTCGCGCGTCGACGCCTGCCACTCGAATCCCGAGCCGTTGGCGCGCGTGACCAGCAGCGATTCGCCGGCTGGTACGACCGCCGCCGCGCGACGCTGATCCAGAAACACTCCTTCGATCGTCCCCTTGGCGATGCCGACGGTAAAGCAGAGCGCCCAGAACAGGATCGAGATCACAATCGAGACGACCGCACTCCGCCAGATCACGCCGGCGATCGTCGACACGGAGTAATACACGGCAAACACGAACACGAACACCGGGATCGCCCACAACAGGCCGATGTTCCACGCCCCGAACCGCAATCCCACGATCAGCCACAGCCCCGTGTTGAGAAACGCCGCATTCAGCAGGATGAACGCGCAGCCCCCGAGGAACTTGCTCAGGAACAGCAGCGGCCGCGCCACCGGCTTGCTGAGCAGCAGGTCGCACGCACCGGCGTCGAGCATCTGCGGCACGATCGACGCCGTCACCAGCAGCGCGATGAAGACGCCGATGTTTCCCACCAGGCGGCTCGTCACGCCGGCGACGATGGTGCCGACCAAGTCCTGCAACTGGCGGTCGCTGAGCGGCAAAGCATCGCCGAATTCCCAGCCGAGGTAGGCCAACTGTACGGCCGCCGGGGGCGCAGGCCTGATGTATGCCGCGAACGCGGCGTCGAACGCCAGTCGGTTGAACCGGGCGATCTCGTCGTCCGACAGTGTCTCGAGTCCGCGTTTCTGGAGTTCCAGGGCTTCGTCGCCCAGTTTCACGCCGACCCAGGCGGCTTCGTCGTAAAAGTCCCGCGCCTCCAGCATGCCATTCAATTCGCCCATCAGCCGCGCGAGCGCACCCCGAGCTTCCCCGCGCTGCGAGTCGTTCGCCGGCCGGCGCAGGTCGCGCTGCATTTCGTCCGACAGCCGCGCGATCACCTGTCCCTCGGGGGTCTCCGAATCCAGGTCGGACCGGGCCAGCAATTCGATAAACCCCGGCAGATCAGTGATATCCAGGGCGCTGAGTCGGGACGCAAGCGCCGGCTGGTAACCGAGCGGCGCAATCAGTGCCAGGAGCAGCACGATCAGGAACAGCAGGATCCACAGCACCCGCGACGCGAACGCCTCGCGGAAGGAGTCCTTGATGACGGCGAGGTACGGTCTCACGGAATAAACTCCGGCTCGTCGAGCATTTGCAGGAACGCCTCCTCCAGCGTCATCCGGTTCCGCGTCAGCGACTGAATGCTGACACCGGCCTGCCGCAGCGCGTCGACCAGCCTGTCGACGTCCGCCTGTGACCCCGACTTGAGCCGCACGCTCACCACCCGCTCCGCCTGTGCTGCAATCGATGTCGGATGGAACTCCTGAACGAGGCGGCGAATCGTCGATTCATCACCAACGAGATTCAGTACCAGGTCGTTGGTCGTGGCGTCGGTCAGGTCCTTGACCTGCCCGACGTGCCGCAGCTTGCCCAATTGCAGAATGCCCACGCGATCACACACCAGTTCCAGTTCCTGCAACAGGTGGCTGTTGAGGAACACGGTCTTCCCCTGTGCCTTGAGGGCAAAGAGCGTCTTGCGAATATCGGCCCGGCCGACCGGGTCGACGCCGTCCGTCGGCTCGTCGAGGATCAGCAGTTCCGGGTCGTGCAGCATGGCCTGCGCCAGGCCGAGCCGCTGCAGCATCCCTTTGGAGTACGTTTTGACGCCGGCGGACCCCCACTCCGCCAGTCCCACCTGTTTGAGCAGTTCCTCACGCTTGCGGCGGATTTCGGAGAGCGGCATGTCGCTGAGTTGTCCGTAGTACTCCAGCGCCGTATTGCCGGTGAGATGCCGCGGTATGCGGGCGTGTTCCGGCAGGTAGCCGACCCGCTGGCGGCCGTGGCGATCGCCGGCGGCGCGCCCCAGCACCGTCGCTTCGCCGCCGCTGCGCTTGACGATCCCGAGCAGGACTTTGATGAGCGTCGTCTTGCCGGCCCCGTTCGGGCCCAGCAGGCCGAAGATCTCCCCGCGGCGGACCTCGAACGAGACCCCCTGCAGCGCGTCGACCGTCCTCTTGCGGATGAGGCCCGACCGATACGTCTTCTTCAGGTTCGTGACCGTGACGACCGGCGCTGCATCCACCATCCGCAAGTCCCTGTCTCGTTGACCCCAAATTCAGCCGCGTCCCGGCGGGACGCGCGGCGCGATGGATACGACCGACTTCCAGATTCTGGAGAACCGGACGTTGTCGGCCGCAGGATCGTGACTTCCACTTTCGATCAATTCGATCCGGAGCATTGAATCTTGTGCTCCAGATGGAACTGCGGGACCAGAATCCCGGATCAGTTCCGCGGCGGCAACTGATAACCCTCCTTTTTCACTCCGATCCGGTACAGGCTCTTCCCCGCTGTGATGTACAGCGTGCGCGATTCGGCGCCGCGGCCGAAGCCGACGTTGGTCGGGATTTCGGTCTCGATGTAGGCCAGTTCCTTCCCTTTGGGCGAATAGACGTAGATCCCGGGCCGTGTCACATCGCGCACGGCGACGTACAGGTTCCCCTCGCGGTCGACGACGAGACCGTCGGGGCCGTCCTGCGGGGCGTAGTCGATGAGCACTTCGCGGAATGTCGCACTGCCGTCGGCTGAGAGGTCGTACGCCAGCAGCGCCATGCGTCCTTTGTACGTCGGCGTCGTTTCGGGGACGCGCTCGATGCCGAACGAACCGTTATCGTTGCTCACGACGTAGAGCGTCTGCTGGTCGGGCGAGATCGCCACGCCGTTGGGCTTGCCCGCGTCGGTGATGATGCGGTGCAGCGTGCCGTCGGTGTCGATGCGGTAGACTGACATGATCGGCTGTTCGACCGGTTCGTGGCCAAGGTAGCGCGGGTCGCTGAAGTAGATCCGCCCCTGCTCGTCGATCGTGATGTCGTTGGGCGAATTGAGCCGCCGCCCCTCGAACTCGGACGCGATGATCCAGGTCCGCCCGGTGTGCAGGTCGGTGCGGACGACGCGCCGGCCGCCGTAGTCGGCCCCCTCCGCGGCGATCATGTGCCCCTGTGCGTCAAACTTGATGCCGTTCGACATGCCGCTGGGGGAGCGATAGATCGTGCACTCTTTCGTTTTGGGGCTGAACTTCCAGATGTGCCCGGCCTGGATCGCACCGTGTTCATCGCGGCACTTGTGGGAGAACGTGATGTCGCTGAAGTACATTGTCCCGTCGGGCGCGGCGGCAACCCCTTCGGACAGGGCGCAGCAGCCGTCGAAGAGGAGTTCGAGCTTCGCATCCGGCCCGACGTAGTCGTGCTGCGTCGGCGGAAGGTCGGCGGCATCCGCAGAATGAACGACGGAGAGCGACAAGACAACGATCGCGAGCGCGGCGAGTTTCGACATGGTGTGACTCATGCTGAAAGGATGTTGTGGGCTTCAACCGGTGTGGCCCATCTTGCCGCCAACACGCCCCCCTCCGCAAGCCTGCCGCGTTACTTCACTATCCCTCATCCCTCATCCGTCTCGATGGACCGTCTCCGGCGAAAAGGCCGGCACGCAGACGGCGATGTACTCTGCTCCCTCCGGGCCGGGCGTGCTGTATTGCACCCATTCCCCTCTCGGCGCAATGACGGCCTGGCCGGCGGTCACGTCGATTGCGCCGGCACTGGTCGTCACGCGGAGTGAGCCGCGGAGGACGAGCGTGTACTCGTCGAACTCCGGCGTCTGCCCCGGTTCGATCCAGCCGGAGGGACTTTTCATGCGGGCGATGCTCACGGAGTCGGTTCCGGAGTTCACGCGGCCGATGAACTCCTCGATGATTTTGGGGAGGTTGCCGGCGGCATGGATGGTGGTGGGGGTGGGGATGTGGCGGGGCATGGAGAAGTCGTGCCGTGGGTCATGGCGTGAGATGGCGGTCTGCGCAGGCCGCATTGAACCACGCAAGAGTGCAAGATTGCAAGAACTCCAAGGTGGGGAGAGAGGGCGGAAGCATTCTTGTGAATTCCTGGGCAGCGTGAGAGACCTTGGCGGGACGGACGGACCGGGAAACGGCGCGGCGCCTTCCAGGGACAGGGGCCCGCTGGACGTGACGAACCGCGGATTGGTGATGCGGGAACGGCATCGCGGGGAGACTCAGCTTCTGGCTATCGGCCGATAATATACATAAGTATCGTAGTCGCTGCAAGGTGAGAGCGACGGTGTTTTGGAAATCGGTCCACCTGCGGATCGGGAGCGGGCTGGACGCGACGCAGGTGATGCAAGTAGAAGGCAGAAAATTGACTCCGAGGTATCCTGAGGGAGCGTTTTGGAGGGGGCGTGACAATGGCAGAGACACGAAAGACGCCGAGGGATGCGTGAGCGGCGATTAATCGGCAGGAACACGATCGCAGTGGACGCTGACATCATCGGCAATATCCGTTGGCACAACGTCAAGCTGGACCCCGACGGAAGGATTGAATGCTACACGAGCAATCCATTGGTTTCCGACAATTTTGACATTGTGCTGGGCTTTTCAAGCGACATGCGCCTGGCATACGTTCACTTTGACGGCTAATTGATTCCCCCCATGCCCACCCCAACCTGGGACGACGACCGCCCGCTCGAAGACTGGGAATACCCCGACGGGGACGATGCGGACGACGATGACGAGTCCCGCACGAAGCCCTGCCCGATGTGCGGCATGGACGTGTATGAGGACGCGGAGAAGTGTCCGCTGTGCGGGGAGTTCTTCACGCGACAGCCGGGGGAAGTGTGGCGGGGGAAACCGACGTGGTGGATCGTGCTCGGGCTGCTGGGTATTATCGCCGTGATCATGATGTTGCTGCCGTTATGAGGGGGGATGCCATGTCGGATGATTGTCGTTTGGTGGTTTGGTCGTTTGGTCGTCTGGTGAAGATCAATCGCGCGGGCGCGATGTTCGGAGGCGTCCTGGTGTGCTTTGCACTCTCGGGGTGCGGAGGTGGATCCTCCAAGCCGGTGGAGCAGGGCACACAGCCTGTGGCCGCCACGAGCGGAGCGACGACGCAGCCGGCGTCAGGGACTCCGCCGGAGACATCGACGCCAACACCGGCGCTGGCGCCGATCCGGCTCGGCGGTGACGAGCCGGCGACTACAACAAAAGGTGGCACTTCGAGCGGCGCGGCGGCGGACGATCCGGCGGCGGGCCGACAGGCGCTGCTGAACGAGATGATGCCGCTGCAGATCATGCTCGGCACGTGGCACGGCACCACGAAAACGAAGATCGGCGACTTCAACGGGCTCGACGCCCCCGCCTGGGTGTGGGACTTCCAGACCGACCGCAACCACCCGGCGATGGTCATGAACTCCGAAGAGAGCGCGTATTTCCGCACGGCGCGACTGACGTGGCTGGCGGAGTCGAAACAGTTCCAGTTGACGACGACCGACGCCGAGGGGAAGCGCCGGACATTTCAGGGGACGTTCAGCCAGGCCCCCGAGACGGTGCAGGGGGACGACAACAAGCCGCAGCAGACGTACAAACTGGAGCTGACTGAGGTCGACCCGGCGGACTCGAAAGATCAGTGGCAGGTCGTGTTCAACCAGCAGCGGAACGAT
>CAZWGW010000517.1:0-5695 GCA_964633565.1 uncultured Planctomycetaceae bacterium | reverse complement strand
CACCGCCTGCAGGCTGTAGTAGTCCTGCTGGGTCACCGGGTCGAACGTGTGGTTGTGGCACCGCGCGCAGCCGACCGTCACGTTGCAGAACGTCTCCATCACCGTCCGCACCATGTCGTCGCGGTCGATGCTCCGCGCGATCTGGCCGTCGATCTTCGTCTCCGGGACTTCCACGTGGCTGATGAAGTCCCACGGCCCGGCCGCGATCAGCCCTGTGGCGATCACACCGTCCGGGCTGTCCGGGTACAGCACGTCGCCGGCGATCTGCTCGCGCACAAACTGCGCGTAGGGCTTGTCGTTGTTGAACGCGCGGATGACGTAGTCGCGGTACGGCCAGGCGTTGGGCCGCGGCTTGTCCTTGTCGTACCCGTGCGTGTCGCCGTAGTGGACCACGTCGAGCCAGTGCCGCGCCCAGCGCTCGCCGTAGTGGGGCGAATCGAGCAGCCGGTCGACCAGTCTCTCGTACGCCCGCGCGTCCGAGTCCGCGAGGAAGGCATCAACTTCGGTCGGAGGCGGCGGCAGCCCGATCAGGTCGAAGTACAGCCGCCGGATCAGCGAACGGCGGTCGGCTTCGCGAGTCGGCGACAGTCCGTGCTCCAGGTGCATCGCCGCAATGAAGGCGTCGATCGGCGTGCGGACCCACGCCATGCGTTCGGGCGGCAGGTCCGGCAGTGCGGGCCGCACGAGTGGCTGGAGCGACCACCAGTTCGTATCGGCGACGGTGTGCTCCTCCAGTCGCAAGTCGTCGGGCCACTCTGCCCCCTCTGCGATCCAGCGGCGGATTGCGTCGACCTCAGCCGCTGCGAGCGGGTCGGCGTCTTTGGGCATCTCAGCCTTCCCGTCGGCGGGCGTGATGAGGTCGAGCAGATAACTGCCGTCCGGCTCGCCCGGCGCGATGACGGCCCCGCTCTCACCCCCCTTGAGCGCAGCGGTTTTCGACTGCAGGGACAGGCCCCCTTTGTGTTCCGCATCGTTGTGGCAGGAGAGGCAACGACGCTGAAAAATCGGAGCAACGTGGCTGGCAAAGTCCGCCGGCCCCCCGCCGTCATCGGCGGCGGCCAGAACGGGAAAAACCAATCGCAGCAGTAGCAGTCGCGCGACGTTCATGCCTGCAGTTTAACAGATCAGCATGTCCGAATACGATGCGCACAATCGCGTGATCCGCGCTCACTTGTGGTGCGTTTCCCTGTGAGGAAACACCGGTTTCCACCCGAGGCCCGCCATGACCTACTCCCACACGCAACACGCACCCTTCTGCTGGGTCCTGTACCTGGTCTCCGCCGCGCAGTTGACCGCGGCGTACTATGCCTTGCAGAACGCACCCCCGTGGGTCGGCCTGATCCTCGCGGGGGCGGGACTGATGGTCGGCGTGCTCGGCGCTTCGTTTCAGCACCTGACCGTGGCCGACGAGGTCGACCGCCTGGCGGTCCGGTTCGGCCCCGTCCCCCTCTTCCGCCGGCTGGTCCCCTACTCCGACATCGTCTCCGTCGACACCGGCCGGACGACGCTGCTTGACGGCTGGGGCATCCACTACAGCGTGCGCGGCGGCTGGGTCTGGAACATCTGGGGCTGGGACTGCATCGAGGTGACGCTCAAGCGCGGCAAGCTGTTCATCGGCACGGACGATCCACAGGGACTGGCGGAGTTTCTCCGCGAGCGGATCGCCGAGGCGCACACGGGCGCAGTCTGAACGGCCCGTGGCAGGCACAGCGTTGCGAACGCGGCGGCCCTCACCCCTTGCGGTGGCGGATGCGGGCGCGGTTGCGGCGTTTCTTGCGGCCCAGTTTGCGGCGGCCCTTCCCGGTCTTCTTGACTCCCATGCAGCGTTCACTCCCGTCGGTATTCTGTCTGTCTCGCGCTCTGCGGCGGATTCACGCCGCAGACTCTATCAGCCGGCGGCAGGCGGATCAATCGCACGCGATCAGCTCAATCGACGGGGACATGACCCCGAAGGGGTTTGACAACAAAGCCCAGGGTCAGCGGCGCAGCCGCGCAACCCTGGGTCGGCGGCGCGACGATCCGACGAACCCTGAAGGGGTTCTACAGGAGTTGCGACGACGCGCCGAAAAGCGCCTGGCGGCGTAGCATGGCCGGCGATAGGTCAGCGTGTCTTCTCTGTGTCCTCTGTGCCTCCGTGTTTCCCCTCGTCGTCCGACCTGCAGCTTATCGTCGTCGGCTGGTTCCGCCCGAAGCATCAGCAAACGCCCGCGCGCGTCGCCCGCGTGTTTAGCGAGTACAACGTCAAGTTGTATCGGTCCGACCAGCTCCGCGCACTGGTTGACAAGATTCGGCGCACGCGGAGGGACGTGGTAACGCCGAATGCGGGGTGACCGGCCCCGTTGAGGCCGTCGCCACATCGAGTTGCCGCCGGCGGTATGTGCTGCCGTCCGTAGCCGAAGTCGCCGAGACTTCGGGCGTCGGTCGCGTGGCCGCTGTCAACTCAGCGTCTCGTCCTCTGATCCCTCCGTGACTCTGCGGTGCCCCTTCTGCCGTTCCAGGTCGGTGACTCTGCGTGCGATCGGTTCGATGGTCAGCGGTCGGTCCTCCCATTCGAAGGCCTCATGCCAGCAGCCCGGCAGGAGGGATGCACCAGAACCCGCGACGGCCCCTCTCCCCGACGCGCCGTTCACACAGGATCACATGAAGAGCCGATAGTCATTCATTTCAGGCCCAAAGCGCGACAGCAGTTGCCCGATGTTGGCGATGGCACCGGAGCTCTCAAGTGTGGCGGGCATCTGGCTGTAGAGATCAAAGCTGTTCCAATCCATTTTCGAGAGTCCGAGCACCTCGGACGCGAGCAGTACAAGTGGCGTGTGTCCCATGAATCGCGTCATGCGGATCGGAACTGGATTGCGCGACTTGCCTTGGTAATAGACTCGGCCCTGTTCATTGACCTCCGTCGTCCCTCCGTGCACCCACAGCAGGCACCGATCATCGGAGAGCGGCATGACCGTACCGCGCCGCACCGGGAATCCGTCGACCTCTTTCTTGCGGGGATTGTATGCGAGAAACCGCCATGCCGGCTCGTACTCGAATGTCAACATTTCCAGATGCGCAACGCCTTTCAGGGCGTTCGAAAACCCCTCGCGTTCGGCATCGAGAAATGGCGTCCGCTTGTGAAGCACGACGCGTTCGGGCAATCGGAAGTACGTATCCCAGAAAAGTTGTCGTGCCTGAAGCCCGACCCGAATCGCGTCGTCGCGCGAGAGGTACGGATTGTCATTGCGCCATACTGGCTGATTGATACGGCTTAGCACATAGCGAAGCCCTTGGCCCGCCGCATCGTACAGGTGGCTGCACCCCAGAACGACTCCACCGTTACGTCCAGCATTCATGCCGTAACCGATGCCAACGAAGACGCTTTCGGCGTCCTGCGTTGCGAGAGTGTAGGGCGTGCGCAGCGATTTCACATACAGCGATTGCGCGAGCCACCAGAGCACTTCGCACTGCTGGATCTTCGCAAACGTTTCCTCACGCAGGAATTGTGTGCTGACGCCGCGCTGCACGGAGAAGGCTTTGACGTAGTCGTGCAGGTCGTGCCGCGCTTCTTCGAGCCTCAGGTGTTCATACGGCCGCCATTCTTTGGGTACAAAGATAATGATGACATCGCTCTGGGCCGTGGCGCGGAGTGCTTCGATCTCGCGTTCGATCGCAGCGATGATCGCCTTTTGCGTTTGGAGCGCTTGAACGGGATTGAGGCAGAGGGCCGGAAGAGTCCGCCAGCCGGGCGAATCCGGCGCGGGGAGCGTCAACGGGAGGCGGAACGCCTGCTGGAATCCCGGATACTGCACAAGGTACTCCGCCTTGGTCTCGACAGCCGCATGGGGATTCGGTAGCTGCTGGAGGTACCGGCGAAGCGCCTCTTCGGAACCGCGGGGAGCGACGATGGCGATTCGCACTTCGCTGGACCGCTCCTCGCGCACGAGTTCAGTGTCATAGGGTCCGTACCGCACGAGTCCGCGCATCGGATGGGGATCCACTCCCGCGCCGGTCCTCGTGTCGCCGAATCGTAGTTGTGGTTCGCCGACGATCAGAGCGCTGAACTGCACGCCGGTTCGGACTTTCGCCTGCCCCGAGCGGGCCGTACGAGGCGCCAGAAGTTCCGCGTATCGCGCCGGGGCTTGGAGAGTGAACCGGTAGTCATGGGTACCAACGGCCGGAAACCGCAGCGTCACCTGCTGGTCGGTGTCGAAGATCCGCTCCTTCCACCGTTCGACGTCGTCGTAGTATGCCTTGTTCCACTGACGGCTCAGTTTTCTCCGTTTGAGTTCCTTTCGGACTGCTGCGGGAACTTCGGCGCCGCCAGGCGCGCGCACGATGATGTCGGGAACGATGTGAAGGAAGACTTGGGACCCGACGCGACTGAGTTCGATTGTTGCTGCGCGGTGAACGTCGTACACGACGCTATCGACGCGCTCGCCGGACTCGCGGTCACGTTCAGCAAGTCGCTGTTTACCCACGGCGTCGACGCCGCAACGCTCAGCTAAAGTGATCGTCAGCGCGTGCCGGAGAATGCCAGTGACGACGCTGTCGTCTCCGAAGTCCTCGTCGCCGAGCGGCACTGATACGATCTCGGACGTGATTCGTTCGCCGAAAGTGGCGCGAATGTCCTCGATCGATCCCAGTGCAAGGACTTTTCGGCGAAGCAGGCCAGCACACAGCTGCCGGTTTCCCACCTGTTGGCGTAAGTCGGCCCAGCCTGCTATTCCGGTGACCTCGCACTGGTAGAGCGACGTCGGCAGGACAAGCGGAAACCCGTTGCTCTTCAGCCAGTTCTGCTGCGGCTCGTTGTCCGGCAGCCGCATGGGGCTGCGCGTCGGCGGTTCAATCGCAAGCAACTCCTCGACTTCTGCCAGTTCCGACTGAGAACGGAAAACGAACCGCGCGACGCGCATCATGAAGTCGTCGAAGTGTTCGATCTCAATGACTGCGGCATCGAACTTCTGCTTCCGCGCATTCTCCAGAAGTCGCTCCACGCGAGTATTCGGCTTCTGGCCCGCCGACACGCACCAGTAGATTCCTCCGCCGTCGGACGGTGCCGAGACCGCTTCTTCGAGGGCCGAAAGAATGCTCTCGTCCCATCCGCCGTAACCGATGACGATCATTGGTCGCTTACGAAGGCGGTCAATGAGCTTCTTGCGCAGGTCTCGGTCGAGTTTTTGAGTTTCTTCTGACGTGTTCTGCAACTCATCGTAGCGGTAGTCACCATGCAAGTGCACGAGGTATGAGGCATCGTCGGTATCGTCGAAACTGCCCACACGGAGCGTGGTATCCAATCCGGCTTCCTTGAGTGGAGTGGTCTGCTTCGGTGTGCGTGCCCGTCGAATGAGGCCATCGAAATTGGTTGTCCAAATCCATTGAAACACCTGGGAATCATGAAGGAGCGCAAGCAGCCGATAGCCGAGTTGCGGGACAGCTCCGTTCACAAGCTGGCTGAAGTAGCGGTTTCGATCTGCGCTTCGTGGGTACGCGTATTCGATGTAGCGCGAATACTCAGTTGCGTCTCCTCGCGGGGGGAACGTGCCTTGCTGATCGAACCATCGCTGGATGCGATCCTGCACCGTGGGAAGAGTCGCGTCGAGGAGTAACGTTGGCTTTATTCGCGGATGCTTGGAAAGGTAGATCTCCTGTTTCCAACGCCAGACCCACTGGCTGGCCGTCGGGATTCCGGAACTGGCGGATGTGCCAGCACCGC
>CAZWGW010000516.1:5445-5707 GCA_964633565.1 uncultured Planctomycetaceae bacterium | reverse complement strand
GTCCAGCGGATTGGCGCGCGAGCGTTCTGCCCTATCGCCGACCTCGCCACGCCTCGACCTTCGCGAAATCGGTATCGCCCAGAAACTCCGCCCGGTCGGCGAACGCGTGCTTCATCGCTTCGGTCACGAGGTGTACGTACGCCGCGCTGTTGTGGCCCAGCTTGTCGAGCGACGACTCCGGATGCGCGGATTCATACGCAGCGACGATCTGCAATGTCTCGAGCAGCGCGACGCCACCGCTGGAGGGGGGCGGCATCGTGAC
>CAZWGW010000516.1:0-5435 GCA_964633565.1 uncultured Planctomycetaceae bacterium | reverse complement strand
AGCCGGCTTCGCAACGGCAGCCGCACAATCGGAGCGGTCCGCGCCAGATCGTCGTGCGTGATGATTCCGCCGCGCCGGGCGACTTCAGCAACAATCGCGTCGGCAACGGCCCCGCGATAGAAGCCGTCGGGGCCATCCGCGGCAATCCGCTCGAGCACGTCGACCAGCGGCGATCGAAACGTGTCGTCCGGCCAGGCGTTGCCGTCGTTCAGATACAGTTCCAGCAGGGCAGGGTATTGCTCGCGATAGCCAGAATGCAGCGCGAAGGCCGCCAGCGCTCCGTGCTGGCTGGTGCGCATCTGGCGGTCGAGGGCAACACCGTCTTTTGCCAGCCGGATGGCCGGCGCCAGCACGGTCCGCCGGTCGAGCGTGCCGTAGTGTTCGAGCGCGTAGCACAGTCCGGCCACTTCGCACGGAACGGCCACCGCCAGCCCCCCTTTCTCACTGAGCGGTGGGTCCGTGGCAGCGTCGCCGTCGGCCATTGTGAACATGTCGCTGGTCGCGGCCGCCGGCGCCCGCTCGCGATAGTCGAGCGCGACCGCCTCATGTTTCTGCGCGTTCCAGATGACCATGAACCCCCCGCCGCCGATGCCGCAACTCTCCGGCCGCACCACCGAAAGCGCAAAAGAGACTGCCACGGCGGCGTCGACGACGTTTCCGCCCTTGCGAAGGATCTCCGCCCCCACCTCGCTGGCGGCAGGATGGTCGGCCGCGACGACGGCGTGCGGAAAGGACTGCGGGGCGGGAGCCGAATTCTCGGCCGCCGCCATGGCGCCGGCAGAAATCGTCCAGGCCAGCACAACGGCCACGCGTGGCGCTCGGATTGGAGTCAACATGCAGCGATTCCTGTCGATTTCTTCATGAACCCGTCCCGCCGCTTGCAACTCGCGCGGGTGTGGCACACAATCGGTTCAGAGTAGCGTCCTGCCTCCCCAATCGCACGCCGCAGCCTTACCGATTCCGCCTGCCTGCCCGACGCCTCAGCCGACAGACATCATGAGCGAACCTCAACGTCCGGCCGTGATCGACGTCCCCTTCGCCGTCCCTTTCATCCACCGCCTGCGTTTCGCCGGCGACGTGCTGGGGCGCGATCAGGACGTGCTGGCCGACCTGCTGGAACCCTCCGGCGATCGCCCTGCGCGGGTGCAGTTCTGGGTCGACGAGCACGTCGTGAAGGCCAACCCGGAACTGAAAACCCGGCTGCGGGCTTTTGTGAAAGCGCATGCGGATCGCATCTGGATGCCGGGCAATATCCAGGTCGTCCCCGGCGGCGAGGCGGTCAAGAACGACATTCACCTGCTGGAGCGGATGCTCAAGTGCATCAACGCCGCCGACCTCGACCGTCGCAGCTACATCGTGGTCATCGGCGGCGGGGCGGTCCTCGATGCCGTCGGATTTGCGGCGGCCATCTCGCACCGCGGCATCCGCCTGGTGCGGCTGCCAACGACGACGCTGGCCCAGGCTGACTCCGGCATCGGCGTCAAGAACAGCGTCAACCTGTTTGAGAAGAAGAACTGGGTCGGGACGTTCGCCGTGCCGTGGGCCGTCGTCAACGATGCGGCCCTGCTGGCGACGCTGCCCGACCGGGACTTCCGCTGTGGTTTCTCGGAAGCAGTCAAGGTGTCGCTCCTCAAGGACCCGCAGTGCTTCGAACAGCTCTGTGAAACGGCCGACCGCATCCGCGAACGGGACATGTCGGCTGCCGCGCCGATGATCCGCCGCTCGGCCGAACTGCACCTCAATCACATCACCCAGGGGGGCGATCCGTTCGAAATGCTGGAAGCCCGGCCGCTCGATTTCGGGCACTGGTCGGCGCACAAGCTGGAAGTGCTGAGCAACTTCGAACTGCGGCATGGCGAAGCGGTGGCGATCGGCGTCGCGGTGGACACGGTGTATTCATCGCTCGTGCATGGCTTTCCGGAACGCGACGCCGAACGGGTGCTCGACTGCCTGGCGCGACTCGGCCTGCGGCTCGATCACCCAGTGTTGCACGACACGTCGCGGCTGTTCGCCGGCCTGGAAGAGTTCCGGCAGCACCTCGGCGGCCGTTTGACTGTGACGATGCTGCAGGCGATCGGGCGGCCGCTGGACGTTCACGAAGTGGACCGCAAGCGGATGTGCGCGGCGATTGAGCGCGTGGCGGCCTACGCCGCGGACCGTATGGCCTTCACCGGCAAACCGGGGTAGAATCGAAGCGCGCCATTCTCCGGGAGGCCATTCGTGCTGCAACGGGTCGTAATCAAAAACTTTCGCTGCCTGCGCGATGTCGACGTGCCGTTGCGTTCGCTCACCGTATTGATTGGGCCGAACGATACGGGAAAGTCCGTCTTTTTGACAGCGATTGAGCGCGCGTGTCGCGCAGTTGATCATTTCCAACGTGAAGATCATTGGCGATTTGATGCAGCAGCAGTACCCTCGATCAAATTCGCCGTAAATGGGAAACGGTTCTCCATCCCTCGTCGACTTCAAGGTAGTCACGACGTTGGACCCGAGAAGGGGTTCCCCTATGACAAGCTTCAGCCAATTCAGCGGTTCCAACTGCCCGCGAGCGGCGTCGGCATGACGTCCGCCGGCCTTGCCGATGCTGAGCGGATGCACTTGGGCGCCGATGGGGGTATGTTGCCGGGAGTGCTGGATCGTCTGATTCGCGAGTGGCGCAAGCACCCGGAGCGGCTGCAGCAGCTCGTGCAGTCGCTGCAGGACCTCTTGCCGGGATTTGAGGATCTTGATGTCCGCAACCCCTCTAAGGACTCGCGCGAGGTCGTGCTGCAGATCGATGGAGGGCTTGAAATCCCCGCGAAGGAATGTTCGGCCGGGCTGCGGATGATGTTGTTCTTCGTCACGCTGGCACACATGCCGGACCCCCCAAGGGTCGTACTGATCGAAGAACCGGAGAACGGCATTCATCCTCGCCGCCTCGGCGACATCATGAACCTGCTCCGTGGCCTCAGCGAGGGTCGCTTTGGTGGCCATAGCGCCCAGGTCATCCTCACGACGCACTCGCCCTATCTACTCGACCACGTCAACGTTGAGACGGATCAGGTCTTGGTGTTCGAGCGCCAGGATAACGGCAGCCGGACCGCGCGGCCGGTCGATGCCGAGCGACTGAAAATATTCCTCGATGACTTCATGCTGGGTGAAGTGTGGTTCAACGAAACCGCTCGTCGTCGGTGACGGACCACGCGATGAAGCGGCGGTGCCGCGATTGGTCGAACGTCTGCTTTCCAGGGCTGTTGCGGGTGACTTTGTTTCGTGGAGCCGACTGCATCAACGTGGAATTGGGCGCGGGTATGAGCGGAAGCTGCGATATGCCGTCCTCCAGGGGCGCAGCCGCGGCATGAACGGTGTGGTTGCAACGGTTGATTCCGATCGAGCTCAACGCGGCGAACGACTGCAGGAACTGCGCGACGCGCGGGAGTCAGATCGTACGGCAGCAGTCCCACTACCAGTGGCGGTAGGAGAGGCCGTCCCGCACCTGGAGGCTTGGCTCCTCGACGATCCACACGCGGTCCGCACGGCGCTCAGACTCGCTGCTAATGCGACGATCCCCTCCGTAAGACACGCAAAGACCCACAAGGGAGCACTACAGCAACTGATCCGTCAGTCCGATTGCGACGAAGGAGTGCTCGTCATCCTGGCGGCCATTGCGAAGCAGCTTGATCCACAACGATGCCGCAATGCCAAACACACCGGGTTCGAAGAATTTGCGGACGATGTCCAGTCCGAACTTGGAAACGTCTGAGGCCGATGGCAAGACGGGTTCTGCCGCACGCTGCACGGACCGGCGGCCCACGGTATGATGCGCTTGTCACAAGCAATTTCGTCGCCACAGGGATGATAAGGAAATGACCGAAGTCCGCATCGAACACGACTCCATGGGGGACGTCAAAGTCCCCGCGAAGGCCTACTACGGCGCCCAGACTCAGCGGGCGGTCGAGAACTTCCCGATCTCCGGCTGGCCCCTGCATCCCGAGCTGATCCACGCGCTGGGCCTCGTCAAGTTCGCCTGCGCCAAGGCGAATCACGGGCTGGGCAAGCTCACCTCCACCGGCAAGAACCGCCTCACCGAACAGCAGGTCCAGGCGCTCCTCACCGCCGCGCAGGAGGTCGCCTCCGGAAAATTCGACGACCAGTTCCCGATCGACGTCTTCCAGACAGGTTCAGGGACCTCGTCAAATATGGACGCTAACGAGGTGATTTCGAATCGGGCGATCGAGGTCCTGGGCGGCGACCGATTTGCCAAGGCGAAGCCGATCCACCCCAACGATCACGTCAACATGGGGCAGAGCACGAACGACACGTTCCCCACGTCGATCCACGTCGCCGTGGCGCAGAGCATCCGCCGCAACCTCGCGCCGGCCCTGCAGCGGTTCGCCGACGTGCTGACGAAAAAGGCGCAGGAGTGGGACCGGATCATCAAGATCGGCCGCACGCACCTCGCCGACGCCACGCCGTTGCGGCTGGGACAGGAGTTCGGCGGCTTCGCCCGGCAACTGGAACTCTCCGTCGGACGGGCGCAGCGCGCGATGGAGGCCGTCCTCGAACTCCCGGTTGGCGGCACGGCGGTCGGGACGGGGATCAACACTCATCCGGAATTCGGCGGCCGGGTCGCTGCCGTTCTCGCCGATCAGACCGGCATCCCGTTCGTCGAAGCGCAGGACCACTTCGAGGCCAACGCCCAGCGCGACGGCCTCGTCGAATGCCACGGTCAGCTCAAGGCAGTCGCCGTCACGCTGTTCAACGTCGCCAACAACATCCGCTGGCTCGGCTCCGGTCCGCGGTGCGGCTTCTATGAAGTCATGATCCCCGACCTGCAGCCGGGCAGCTCCATCATGCCGGGGAAGGTCAACCCGGTGATGTGCGAAAGCCTGATGCAGGTGGCGGCGCGCGTGATGGGGAACGACGGGTGCCTGGCCGTCAGCGGAGCGATGGGGGGGAACTTCCAGCTCAACATCATGATGCCCGTCATGGGGCAGACGGCGCTGGAGAGCATTTCGCTGATGGCCGCCGCCGTGAACGCCTTCGTCGACTTCTGCGCCGTGGGACTGGAGGCCAACGCGGAGGCGTGTACGGCATCTGTCGAGCAGAGCCTGTCGATGGTGACGAGCCTCAATCCGCTGATCGGCTACGAGCGCGCCGCCGAGCTGGCCAAGGAGGCGTTCAAGACCGGCAAGACGATTCGAGAACTGTGCACGGAGAAGCAGATCCTGCCGCCGGATGTGCTGGAAAAGGCACTTGACCCGTTCAGCATGACGGAGCCGCACGCATAGCAGAGCATTGGAACCTCACCGAAAGTGATTCCTGCTCTTTTCCATGTCTGGTAGAATTCTGTGGGGCCATTTCCCTCGCTCGAAGGGTGGATCAGCATGCCATTGACAATCTCCGACGAACGACTGCAGGAGGCCGGCTCGATCGTCGACAACGAGCCCCTCGAT
>CAZWGW010000515.1:4463-5707 GCA_964633565.1 uncultured Planctomycetaceae bacterium | reverse complement strand
GCATCGCGCCGTCATTGGCCGCCAGCATCGAGAGCCGGAATTTACCCTCCGCGTCCGTGACGCCGGTCGCCATTTGCGGCGCTTTTTCATTGTAGAAGCTCACGGTGGCGCCTTCGACCGGCTTGCCGTTGTACATGATCGTCCCGTCCACCGGCACGACTTCCGGCGGCGGCTTGCCGCCGGGCGCCCCGCACCCGACGACCGCGATCAGCAGCAGGCAGACACAGACGGCGAGCGAACTCTGCCGCGACACTGAAGCATACACGACCATGTCCTCGCGTTGATTGGTATGGAGAGATCGCATCCACTCCGTCCCGCAACCGCTTGCGTCGCGGTGGGGACGGCGTCGGCCGGGAGGAGTGGATGCAGGACAATCTGGTACTAGAAATCTCCGATCGGCAGGCCGTCGCGCCGGTCGCCGAGCTTCTGATACGTCAGGTAGTCAATGTTCTGGCTGATGAAGATGACGTGCCCGTCGGCCAGCAGGAAATGCGCTCCGCCGGCGTGCTTCGACTTGAAGCCCTGGCTTGTCTGCCAGTTCTGCCAGTGGTTGCACGGTCCGCCCGGGCCTCCGCCGGGCAACGGCGGCGGGGTCGCCGCATTCCAGCCCGGCTCGCGCAGGCAGAAGATGTGGTAGTTGATCGGCGCGGTCGTCGCCACCCACAGGCTGTTGAAGTGGTACCAGCCGTTCCGGGTGTGATCGCCGCAGTCCGCGCGGATTTCACCGAGGGCGATCGTGTTGGACGTACCGTCCGTAATGTCGCGGATATTCGAGGCCCAGTTCAGGCGGGCGAACACTCCGGAGTAGTTCGTCGGCTCCGGGTTCGAGGGATTTGCGTGCCCCGCTGCCCCGGTCCCGAACACGTTCCCCGGATAGAGCGTGCAGGTCCCCCAGGCGGTGGCATTGCCGGGCATCGCCTGTGCGCCAATGCTCATCGCGTAGTTGCATTTGGCCGAATGCCCGTCGAGGATGGGGCCGGTGTCGCTGGGGCACGTGAACTCGACCATATGGTATCGCCGCAGCAGCATGCCGTTCGCGTCGACGGTCGCCTCCACGTTGGGCAGGTTCCAGGCAGTCCCTTCTCCCCAGCGAATCATGCTGTACATCGCCGTCTGGTCCATGAACGGAAGCAGCCGGACCAGGTACGAACCTTTGGAGTTGTTCGACCAGTTGTTCGTCCCCGCGGTCGCGCACATCGCCGAGGCAAACGTGTTGTAGACGTCGTGGTAGTTGTGCAGCGCCA
>CAZWGW010000515.1:0-4363 GCA_964633565.1 uncultured Planctomycetaceae bacterium | reverse complement strand
GCGCACATCGCCGAGGCAAACGTGTTGTAGACGTCGTGGTAGTTGTGCAGCGCCAGCCCGAGCTGGTGCAGGTGGTTCTTGCACGTCGTCCGCCGCGCCGCCTCGCGGGCCTGCTGCACGGCGGGGAGCAGCAGCGCAATCAGAATAGCAATGATCGCAATCACCACCAGCAGCTCAATCAGCGTGAACGCCCGTCGCCGTCGACGAAATGACGCAGTGGACATGAACGTGACTCCTTGTCAGACAAATTGGGAACAAGAAGGACCTGACTTACCGGAAATCGACCCCACGGACGGGGTCGCATCGGTCGGCAAAAACAACCTGCGAGGATGACGGATGTTGTGAATTGTCAGCCAATTTAACCGGACGTTCATGACGCGTCAATCAACAGACATTGATTTTCCCGCCCGTCCCCAGTTCTCCGGGGGTGTACGGCAATGCTTGACGGGCGGCCGTTCGATCTGGGATGGTCTCGGACGGGGGCATCGGCCGGCGCGCCTCCCGTTCAGTGGCACTTCGGCACGTCAGGCGCCGGCCACTGGAACGATGGAAGCGGTTCGGCAAGGGCGTTTCGCCATGGTGCAGTGTGTGCCGTCTGTCGCGGAGGACCGCCACGCTGCCCGGCATTGGCTGCGGTCACGTAAAGTCAAATTCGCCTGCGGGTTACTGCTGATTGCCGCCGCTGTTTCGGCTCCCACGCTGCGGGTGGAGTATGCCCTGTGGCAGGCGCGCCGCGCCCTGCAGGCGCGCCGTGTTGAAGTCGCACTTCGCTACCTGGAGTCCGCTCGCAAGGCTGATCCCGACCGGGCCGAGACGGAGTTCCTGCTGGCCCGCGCGAATCGCAAACTCGGACGCATGGAGGACGTTTCGCGTCACCTGGCGCGCGCGGCGCAGCGTGGGTGGCCGCGCGAACTCGTCCAGCGCGAGGAGTGGCTGGCGCTGGCCCAGTCCGGCGAAGTCGTGCGCGCCGAGCCCCATCTCGGCGAACTGCTGCGCAATCAGCAGGATGACGGCGCGGAAATCTGTGAAGCCTTTGTCGAAGGGTACTTTGCCTCGTTCCGGTTCGCACAGGGCATCGTCCTTGTGGACGCCTGGGAGCAGGATTTTCCCGACGATCCGCGGCCGCACGTCTATCGCGGCATGGCCCACGAGCAGTTGCGCCTCTGGGATCAGGCGGCCGAGGCGTACGCCCGGGCGCTGTCGCTCGAACCGGACAACGGCGCTTGCCGCCTGCGGCTGGCCGGCGTGTTGATCAATCAGCACAAGTACGACGAGGCGGCCGCGCATCTGCGGGTCTGCCGGGAGGCGCGTCCCGACGATGCCGAGATCGCCTGCCGTCTGGCGGAATGTCTGCGGGGACAGGGCCAGGTCGACCAGGCCCGTGCGCTGCTCGCCCCCTTTCTGGAGCGGGACCCGAAACAGCAGCATGCCCGCCTGATCATGGGACAACTGGAACTGATGTCGGGCGCCTATGACGCGGCCCTGCGGTGGCTCGAGCCGCTCTGCGCCGAACACCCGAGCGACGTCGAGGCCCGCTACGCCCTGGCGCAGGTTTACCAGGCGGCCGGCCGCGGCGACGCGGCGCAGGAGCACCTGGCGTTCGTGACCCTGGCCCGCGCGGAGTTGCAGGAAGTCCAGAACCTGACCGACCCGGAGCGATTTCGTCCCGAAGACCCCGAGCAGCGGTATCAGATCGGAATCCGCCTTCTGAAATATGATATCCCCGCGCACGGCGCCGCCTGGCTGCGTTCGGTCATCGACCTGGACCCCGATTACGGACCGGCACATGCGGCGCTCGCCGACTATTACGAATCTGTCGGCAACCGCGAACTGGCCGCCGAACATCGACGACGGGCGACGACCGGCGCGGAGCCGCCAAAGGGGGCGCCATGACCACGATCCCGGACAGGCACGAAACTCGATTGACGCTGCTGCTGCCACTGGCAGCGGTCTCGATGCTGACAGCCGGATGCGTTTCGTCCTCGGATGAGCCCGAAGTTCCCGAAGACGCCCGGCAGGCTCAAGTCGTGGACGGTCCCCCGCCCCCCGTTCCCACCGCGGACGACCCGGTGGGTTATGACACGCCGTTCGTCATGGAAGGCGTCCGCACTCCTCCCACGGTCGCTGCCGATGCTGCCCGGCTTGCCGACGACGCGCGGGTCGTCGGCGTCAGTGTGGGAGAGCGGCACCGCGCGTACTCGATTGAAGTGCTCTCCGCCATGACGTCCCACGTCGTCAACGATCTGGTGGATGAGGTCCCGGTGAGCGTCACCTACTGCAATCAGTCCGACTGCGCACGGGTCCTGACGAGCGAAGAGCACGGAACACCGGTCGATCTCTGGCTGGGGGGCTGGATGGGAGGACAGATGTCGCTGAGGTATCACGACCTGCACTATCCGCAGACCTCCGAGCGCCTGCCGCTGCTCGACTATCCCTTTACACTCACTTCCTGGAGAGAGTGGCGCGAACTGCACCCCGATACGGACGTGTTTACCGGCGAGACGCCGCCGGCCGAGAATGCGGGTCTGCCAAACGACCCGGACGCTTGAAGCGTCCGGGTCGCTGGCGTAGCCGCCGCCGTCACTCCCGCGTCAACTCAAACACTTTCAACGCCTTCTCGCCATCCGAAAATCCCACCGCCAACTGCCGCCCGTCCCGCGAAAACGCCCCGCAGTTCGAGTCGGTCTGCAATTCGAACAGCCGTACTCCGCTCCCCGCGTCCCACACCACGACCGTCTTGTCGGCGTCGACCCGCGCCACACGCTCCCCGTCGGGTGAGAACAGGAGTGCCGAGCGGCCGAAACGGAACGGCGCGTGAATCAGCCGCATGAGTTGCCCGGTCGCGATGCCGTACAGCCGCACGCCGTACATGTCTCCGGTCGCCAGCACGCTGCCGTCCGGCGAGAAGGCGAGCGACAGCACCTGGTTCGCGGCGCTCCGCTCGAGTAGTCCGGCCGGGTGCTCACGCCCGGCGTTGTCGTTCGCGAGGGCGTACAGCCGCTCGCCCGTCGTGACGTCCCAGACCATCGTCCCCGCTTCCTGGCTGGCGCTTGCCAGCAGCCGGCCGTCGGGCGACAGCGCGACGTCGTGGATCTGCAGCCCCCCGGTATGACTGAATTCCCCGGTCAGCTTCCCCGACTTGACGTCCCACACGTAGACCGGCAGCGGACTGTCAGGCAGGGGGAACCCGCTGCCGAGCGATCCGGCGCCGGCGGCCACGGACCCGTCCGCCGAGAGCGCCACGGCCGTGATCTGGGCGTCCCCCGGCGCGGTGAGCGTGCCGGTCCGCTTTCCCGTGAGCGGGTCCCAGATCCCGAGCTTCGCCTCGGGGGTGGCCGCAATCGTGCGGCCGTCCGCCGATAAACGCAGCGTATCGTTCATCGCGAAGAAGTTGCCGTGAATTGACGACTCAAGTTTCATTGTCCTCGGTTGCTCACCGGCCGCACCCCAGAAACGGATGGAAACGTCGTGTTCCGTGGCGACAGTGACCAGCGCCGAGTCGTCCTCCGCGTACGCCACGGCCATCACGTTGAGGTGATCGGGCAGCATCGTCTCCGAAACGGCCTCTCTGGGCGGCACAAGTTGAATCCCGTTCGCCACGCCGGCCGTCGTCGCGAACTTCACGAGGTGCTCCTCCTTCGCGGATTGCAGGAGTTGCCGCAGCGGCTCGCGGAACGCCGGCCGCGGGTGCTTCTCCGCGATCTTGCACGCGGCAATCTGCAGATCGATGTAGGGATGCGCCAGCGCCTCGGGGATCGCGTCGAAGATCGGTTGCGGAATCGGGTCGGGCAGATGATCGAAGACGAGTTCCGACAGGTACGGCAGGTCCTCGTCGATCCCATAGCGGAACCACTTCCACACCACTTCGGGCCAATCCGCCGGACGGAACTCCGGCTGCGTGCGCAGTGCAATGACATACGCGGCCGCTTCGCCCGGGTGCGCCGGCTGTTGCGGCGGCTTCGCCCCCCGCTGCAACATGCGATAGACCGAATGGCCGAATCCAAAGGCCGACCCGCGCGGCCGGAAGTACTGGTGCGTCTCGAACGGCAGCGTTCGCGTGAGCTCGATCGAGAGCGCATACGCCCGCAGGCAGTCCGGCAGGTCCTCGGGCCGGCCGACGCAGCGATAGATGTAATCAATGTCGGACAACGGCGACTGCCACCGCTCCTGTTCGGCGGCAGGGACAGATTTCGGATCGTTTCCGCTGGCGACGAGCTGCGCCGTCAGATCCCGCGCCAATCGCGTCAGGACCGGGCCGAACTCGTTGCTCCACGTCCGCTCCACGCGCTCTCTTCGCGCCTTGTCCCAGTCGCCGTTCCCCTCGTCATACCAGTTCGGGAACGGCAGACTCGCTTTCAGGTGT
>CAZWGW010000514.1:0-5709 GCA_964633565.1 uncultured Planctomycetaceae bacterium | reverse complement strand
AGCACGTCCTGCCGGCCGTCGCCGTTCAGGTCGCCGATCCCCAGGCCGTGCGAGAAGCGATCGGTGCCGGGCGAACCGGGGTGCGAAATCGGCATCAGGGACCACAGTGCATCGGGGTGCGTCTTGGGAGACGCCAGGCCGAGCAGGCCGTTCTCGAAGCCGGCGATGATCTCGCGGCGGCCGTCGCCATCGACGTCGAGATACTGCGGGCTCTCGTTGTTGGTGACCGCCATGATCTGGTGCCGCGTCCAGGGTCGAGAATTGTAACCTGCAGCGGGGTTTTCGAACCACCAGGTCGGCTCGCCGGGGAAGTCGACGACGATCAGGTCGAGCCGGCCGTCGCCGTTGAGGTCCTCCGGCCAGTTCATGAACGACTTGCTGTAGCCGTCGATGTTGTATTCCTCGGGCTGTTCCAGCACGGAGTGCGCGACCCAGGTGCTGTTCATCGCCGTGTAAGTCTCGGTACCGCCGCTGGCGGTCCGCCGCGCCCTGTGCTCGACCGTGCGGCCCTGTTCGAACCAGAGGCTGCCGGACGCCACATCCATGATGCCGTCATTGTTGAAATCGGCAACTGCCACCCCCTCGCCGCGGAACTTGTTGTCGAGCGGCATTTTCTTCCACGTGATTCCGCCCTCCACCTTGCCGCCGGTTGACGACGCGTAGTACGTGCCGCCGTTGTTGAGCGGATTGGGGTTCAGCAGTTCCAGTGCGATGTTGCGGAAGCGGACTTCCGTCGCGCCGCCCGAGTGGAGTTGCAGGGCGATTACGCCGCGTCGCGCGCTAGCCGGGTCGTCGAGGTCGACGCACGGCTGCCCGTTGATCCAGGTCCGCACGCGGCTGCCGACGGCGACGATTTCATATGTGTTCCAGTCGCCCGGCTTGACGTATTCCTCGGCGTCGATGTCGTCGAGCAGGCCGCGGCCGCGCTCTTCGTACAGCTTCCCCCACCAGCCGACGCCGATGTCGGCCTGATAACCGCGGACTTCGCCGTCGGACAGCGGCTGGCTCCGGAGCTGAATGCCGCTGTTCCCCTGGTTGCCCACCAGCTTGACTTCACACTTGAACCGGAAGTCCTCCAGTGCCAGTTGGCTGACGAGGAACTCGTTGTGATCGAGGCCGCCGGTCTTGCCGACGATCTCGCCGTTCTCGACGAACCACAAAGGAGCGTCCCGGACGCTCCCAGCGTCCGGGACGCTGGTCTTACCGACCCAACCGGTGAGGTTCTCGCCGTTGAAAAACGTCGACACATTTTCCTGCGTCGCCAGCAGCGGCGTCTGGCCCGCTCCCGACACGTACGCCAGCAGCGAGCGGATCTGATGCTCGGAGAAGACCTTGAGTTGGTCGTCCGGCATCATCGACTTGTCGCTGTCGCGGCGGTCGGCGACCTCCGACGCTGGGATCGTCAGCAGTTCGGTCGCCGTATGCACGGTGAGCGCCGCGGCGGTCTCTTCCTTGACGATGCCCGTGACGATCCGGCCGTCTTCCAGCGCCAGGACCGACGGGCGATACTCCTTCGCCATGACGGCCGACGGGTCAACGATGTTCGACAGCAGGTAACTGGGGTCGCTGCGGTTCGCGCCAGTGATGTCGGGACCGATCTTCGCGCCGGTGCCGAACAGCGTGTGGCACTGCTGGCAGGTCTTCGCAAAGATCGCCCGCCCCAGTTCGCGGTCGACCGGCGGATGCCGCGGCGACTCCATCAGCGCCTTGAGCTGCGAGATCATCCGCGCGCGGTCCTCGGGCGTATCGCGAACGACGCCCCACACCTGCTCGATCTGCTGCGACAGATCGGGGTCGTTCAGGTTGCGGAGTTGCCGCACGAGATCGGCCGAGAGCTGGTCGCGGGCGATGCGGTTGTCGCGAACGGCATCGAGCAGCGTTTTGGCGAATGCCGCGCGGGACGCCAATGTGTTGAGCGCGTCGCGGCGCGCCTCGGGATCGAGCGTGGGCCATGCGTCGAGCACGGCCGCCGGGACGATGGGATCGTCAAACTGTGACATTCCGCGCAGGATCACCCGGTGCAGCGACGGATCGTTCTTCAGGACCTCTGCCAGAAACCGCGGGACCTCGGAATCGCGGGTCTGTACCAGGAATTCAACGGCGCGGCGCTTGCGCGCCCGGTTCCGTTCTTCGACGAGGCTCGCGCTCAGTGCGGCAAGCGCCTCCCTGTTTCCGAATACGGCCGCCAGACCACGCGCCGTGAGCCGGACTTCGAGATCCTCGGACTTCGCCAGCACGTCGGCGTATGCGGCATCCCACCCTTCCGGCGCGGCAGGCTCCGACTGTGTGCGGACTGCCGCGTCGATCCCGTTGAGGAACGTCAGCCGCGTCGCATCGTCCTGCGCCGCGCTCAGACCCTCGACCAGCAGCTTCAGCGACTCTTTGGGATCGCCGCTGCCGATGCGGCGGACCATGAAGTCGCGCAGCAGAGGCAGGTGCGCTCCGGCTGAAAGTGCGAGCGCCAGCGCCCGCTCCGGATTTGCCGCGCCGAGAGGTTCCATCGCGTACCAGTACATCAGCGGCAGGTTGTGGTCGGCCGCGTCTTCGGCGTGCGAGGCGAGCGCCGCGACAATCTCCCACCGATCCTCAACCGGCATCCGGCCGGCCAGCGACGCCAGCGACAAACGCACCGTTGGCGACGGATCGCCGCCGGCCATCTCCGTAAGCCTCGTGAGCAGCGACTCGGACGTCCCGCCTGCGGCAATACCGTCGGCCAGCAACTGCACGGTCCACGACCGCAGCCAGGGGCTCGCGTCCGCCAGCAGCCGGTCGATCGTGACCTCGTCGCGCAGCCAGTGGTCATTGACGACATGCAGCGCCCACAGCGCGCGCAGCCGCCGCGCGTCCCCCTGGGGGGTCTGCGAATCCGCCAGCAGTGGTCCGTTCGATCCCGCCTGCGGGAACAACTGCGACCGGAGCTCGTCGACAGCCTCTTCGGTCAATTGTCCGGCCGCCGCACGTTCCTGCAGGACGCGCCGTGCATGCCGGACGTACCAGTCGTTGGCATTCCCCATCATCCGCGCCAGTTCGACGTCGGTCGCCTTCTGCAGATCGACCTGCACCGGCATTGCGTCGTTGTACGCGACGCGATAAATACGGCCGTTCGTGCGGTCGTGGTCCCCTTCTTCCGGCCGGTGGCACTGGTTGGCGTCATACCAGTCGATGATCCACACCTGCCCGTCGGGACCGTAGGTGTGATACAGCGTCTGCGACCATTTGTCGCCGGTCAGCAGAAAGTCCGGCGCGCGGTCGCCGACGTAGCCGCTCCCTTCGTGCCACACGCGATCGACGTTGACCCGGTTGCCGTGGATGTTGTTCATGAAGAGCTGGTTGCGGTATTCGTCGGGCCATGCGCCGCCGAGATAGAACATCGCCCCGGCATGCGCGTGGCCGCCGCCCAGGTCGTCGGAGCGTTTGCGGTCGTTGTCGTTCCACTGGTTGCCGACGTAGTGCCGGTGGCGGGCGATCGTCTTGATATCGTCGTACGTGAACTCATTGAAGTGCGGCCCGGCCTGCCGTTCGTATCGCGCGCCGGGGATAATGTGGAACAGATGCGGGATGACGCAGGCCGTGCAGAAGCACTGGCCGAAGTCGTCGAAATCGACCCCCCACGGGTTGCTCGTGCCGTGGGCGAAGACCTCGAACTCATGTCGAACGGGGTGATACCTCCAGATCCCGGCGTTCAGCGGCACGCGCTCCGCCTCGGGCGCGCCGGGTTTGCCGACCACCGAATGTGTGAACACGCCGTGGCAGCCGTAGAGCCAACCGTCCGGGCCCCAGATAAATGCGTTGAGCGTTTCGTGCGTGTCCTCGTAGTGCCAGCCGTCGAGGAGGACGGCGGCTCCGGGGGGGACATCGGCGGGGAACTGCCAGAGTGGTTCGGGAACTTGCTCCAGGCGGGCGCCTTTCACCGTGACTTCCAGTGTGAGTTCTTTCACTTCCGGAACCGAACGCACGATGGCATTGACGCGTGCCACCATCTGTTCATCGTCGACGTCGCCGTTGATTCTGCAGTTGCCTTGGTCGAACCTGACCTCCAACTCACGCGATTGCACCTGCTGGTTCAACATGAGCGCCCGGGAAATCTGGTCCGCTACGGCTTGATCGGAACCGGCCTGCCCGATGAACTCCATACCGTCGGGAATGTCATTCCCGTTCCTGTCGGGGATAAACATCAGATATGGGGCGGCTCCCACCCAGACGCCGCCGAAGCCGACTTCCAGACCGCTGACGAGATTCAGCCCCTCGCAAAACACCGTCCGCTTGTCGAGCGTGCCGTTAAGGTCGGTGTCCTCGAAGATCACGATGCGGTCTTTTCCTTTCCCCGGCTCCTCGCGCTGCGGGTAGGAAAACGCCTCCGCAATCCACACCCGGCCGCGGTCGTCGATCGCCATTGCGATCGGCTGTTGCACATCCGGTTCGGCCGCTCCAACCTGGACGGAAAAGCCTGGCGGCACCTGCATCGCGCGCGCGGCTTCTTCGGCCGTCAGGCCGGCGTGCGGATAGACCTCCCCCACCACGACGAGACTGCGCGGCTCCAGCACCTCCTGCTGGAACTTCGGCCGGCGGCGGTGGAACCGGAAGTCGTCGAAGTTCACGTGCCCCCAGCCGCCGGTGTGTTCGTCAATGATGCGAATGTAGATCTTCTGGCCGTTGTACCCCTGCAGGTTCACGGCGACGGGCCGCATCTCCTCCCGGTCGACGCCGGAAATGCGGAAGAAGACCTGGTCCCCCTCTGCGCGCACGAGTTCGACGCGCGTTTCGGCATGCGCGCCGCCCCCGAGCAGGAAGCTGCACCAGGCGTGGGTCACCTTGAACGGGACGGATGTGAGCGTGCCGGTCGGCTCATCGCGCAGGACCTCATAGCCGCCGAGCCACCACTCGCCCGTGTGCAGGCTCTTTTTCCCCTCAAGGAACGGCCGCCCCTGGTTGTCGGCGATCTCCCCTTTGAACGGCTGCTGGTCCCAGGCCGTGCCGGTGGCAGTCCAGTCCTCGAGCGTGCCGGTCTCAAAGTCGAAGTTCAGCGGCTGGCCGTCCTCGCCGACGGGGAGTTCGCCGGGGTTCCCCTCGGGATGGTTGATCGGATCGTCGGCCCGTGCGACGGACGAGACGGCAAGCAGCAGGGCGAGAGCGAGACGGCACCACGGGACGAGTCGCAGCGTCATGGAGGAGGCTTCCTGGGCGTGTGCGAGAGAGACAATGTCCGCGAACGCCCAGTATGGCCGAAGAACGTGGCGACTTCAAAGCAGGCGCAAAGTAGGACGGATTTCCAATCCGTCCCCGAAATCAGATTTCGGATGGATTGGAAATCCGTCCTGCCGACTTTTCACCGGTCCTTCTTCTTCTTCGATCCGTTGCTTGACCCGCCACTCCCGCTGGACGTGCTTCCGCGGGACGCGCTGCCGCTGGACGATCGGCTGCTCCGGGAACTCGAGGCACTGCCGCCGCTCGCCGCCGATTGACTCGACCGGGGACTACCACTCTGAATCGAGCCGAAACTTCGCGGCCCGGCGCTGCCCGACGACATCGCGCCCGACGTGCCGGAACTCCCTGATCGCTTCTCGCGCTTTCCCGATTCAGACGAACTGCCGCCCGAACCGGACGAGCCGCTGCCTGCTCCCGGCGAACTCCCGCCCCGCTTCATTTCGATCCGCGGCGGGTTGGAACCCCCCGGGTTGTTGTCGCCGCTGCTGCTGCTGCGCGGTGAGT
>CAZWGW010000513.1:0-5715 GCA_964633565.1 uncultured Planctomycetaceae bacterium | reverse complement strand
CGGGGAATCTACGTCTGCCCGATCCTGCTCGACGCACCGGATGCGTGCCTCGGAGCGACGCTGGAGGAAGCGCAGCGCGGATTCGCGCTGCGGCACGGGGCGTGTTACACTTGTTATCTGTACGGGGCGATCTGCACGAACCCGTCGAGCGCGCGTACCGAGTAGCTTGTTGCCGGTTCCCAACACAGGAGAGACGATGGGCATCACCTATGCAAAAGCGGTCGTCAGCGGGCCGACCGGGATATCGGAAGTCGTCGATTTTCTGGTCGACACCGGAGCGCAGTACACGCTCCTGCCGCGAAAGGTCTGGAAGCGATTGAAGCTCAAAGCAAAACGGACGGAGTCGTTTCGCCTCGCCGACGGGACCAGCGTCGAGCGCAAGATGTCCGAGTGCCACATCGCATTCGCAGGAAAAGACGGGCACACGCCGGTCATCCTGGGCGAGCCGGGAGATGAATTACCGTTGCTCGGGGCCGTGACTCTGGAGGAACTGGGGCTGCTGCTGAATCCGTTCAGCCGCCAATTACAGCCGATGCAGATGATGCTGATGTGATCCGCCATGCTCCTCGCTTTCTTCGGCGGCATCTACAACAACTATCTCGCCCTGGAGGCCGCGATTCGTGACGCGCGGGGCAGGGGGGCGGACCGGATCTTCTGCCTCGGCGACCTGGGCGCGTTCGGCCCGCATCCGGACTGCGTGTTCCCGCTGCTGCGCGAGCACGGCGTCGAGTGCATTCAGGGGAACTACGATCACTCGATCGGCAATGACCTGCGTGACTGCCAGTGCGGCTACACGGACCCGCGCGACAATGACTTCGCCCAGGTCAGCTACGACTATACGTACGAAAACACCAGTGCGGAGAACCGCCTTTGGCTGCGTCAACTGCCGTCAACGCTGCGATTTGAAGTCGACGGCCTGCGATTCCTCCTGTGTCACGGCAGCCCGCGGCGGACGAATGAGTTTCTATGGGAGTCGACGACCAGCACCGCCTTTCTGCGGAAGCTGGCGGACGATCATGAGGCGGACGTGATCCTCGGGACACACACGGGGCTGCATTGGAGTCGGCGCTGGGTCGAGGGTCGAGGGTCGAGGGTCGAGGGTCAAGAGACGGGGAATGAAGCTCAGGGAGCGAAAGAGGGAACGACGAAGTGGTTCGTCAACGTCGGCGTGCTGGGACGGCCAGAGAATGATGGCACGACGCACGTCTGGTACACGCTCGTGCGAACGGGGAGCGACGTGCGGCCCGAGCATTCGCTTGACTCTCGACCCTCGACTCTCGACCCTCGACCCTCGACTCTCGACCCTCGACCCACCCTCGACTGCGAGTTCATTCCCGTTATCTACGACCATGAGCGCCTCGCCCGCGAGATGCGCGCCGAACGGCTGCCGGAGGAGTTCGTGGAGACAATCCTCACCGGATGGTGGACGACCTGCCTGGAGGTGCTGCCGGCGAAGGAGCGGCGGCGGGGCCGATTCTGAGGAGTTGGTCTCGCCGGCGAGGAATCCGTCGCTGCCAGGATGGCTGGTTTTCGCATCATTTTCCGGACGATCTGCGTCATCCGAACCCGGATTGCCGGCAAGAATCGGGCCAGCGGCACGAACAGCGACTGAACCACCTCCCCTCCCGCTCCGTTTACCGGTATGATCGTACGAGCGATTGCCGGTCCATATCGCGGCCCGTGGGCCCGACACCCCGAGGTTTCGCCATGCATCTCGCGCTGCTCGCGGTTGTGTTGTCGGGACTCAATTCCCCTGCAGAGTCGGAGACGAGGGGATACGAATCGCTCCCCGCCGCCGCGGCCGACATCGGGCCGCACCTGCAGACGGGAACGCTGATCTTCAGCCAGGGAGATTGCCTGGCCGTGCGGGTCTACTCGGCCAGTTCGTACACGCACGTGGCGGCCGTGGTCGTCAGAGAGGGGACGCCGTACGTTTACGACAGCATGAACGGTCCGGGCGTGCGGAAACAGACGCTGGAGGAGTACCTGGTGTCGCAGTCCCCCGATCGGATTCACGTCTTCCAGCCGCGGCAACCGTTCACGGCAGAGCAGGGGAGCGAGTTCGAGGCGTACCTGGAGAACAAACTGGGGACGCCGTACGCCGTCATGCATCACCTGTCGGGCGAGCGCTCGGAGGAGGGGATCCACTGTGCGGAATATGTGACCGATGCGCTGATGTCGATCGATCGGATCCGCGCCAATCAGCCGGCGCGCGTGTCGCCCGCCAGCCTGGCGCGGGGGATTGCGGAGCATGAGGTGTATGCAGCGGGAGAGACGATCGAGCTGAAACGTCCCGCGCCGCCTCCCGAGGATGGGGCCACCTGGTGCGAGCGGATGTGGATCGCCACCAAGTTGTGCTGCCTGTCGTGCTGCGACAAGATGTCGGGGTGGTTTTTGTGCCGGTGAAGGCGGGTGCGCGGCGTTCTTTTGACGCGATCGCGGGAAGGGTAGTTTGGTCGCCTGGTGGTTTGGTATGAACCGCACACACCAAACCACCAAGCGACCATTCGCAGAACAAGATCATCTCGGCCGCAAGTGCGCCGCCGACAACCTGACGAGCCTCCCATGGACATCAAATGCGCCGTCTGCGGAGAAATGCACGACATCGACCAGATGGAGCCGTCGTTCCGCCGTCCGGACGCGTTGCTCGAAGTGCCGCCGTCCGAGCGCCGCACGCGGACTCGCGAATCGAACGACGCCTGCGTGATCCGCAACGCCGACGACACGGAGTCCCGCTGCTACCTGCGGGTGCTGATGCCGTTTCGCGTCGTGGGCCGGGCAGGGCTGTACTCGTGGGGGGTGTGGGTGGAGGTGGCGGAGGACGACTTCCGGCAGGCGATGTCGCTGTGGGACGATCCGAACCAGGCCGATACGCCGGCCTTTGCCGCCACGCTGGCAAACGCGCTGCCGGGTTACGACGGCTCGTTCGGATTGCCGGGGCTGGTGTCGCTGCAGGACGCGACAAGCATTCCGCACTTCCGGCTGGCGGGTCCGGCCGATCACCCGCTCGTGCGTGAACAGCGGGGGGAAGTGACGCCGGAGCGCGTGCTGGAGTGGGTGCAGCCGATGTTTCATCCGCAGCCGGCCGCGCCGCAGCGGCGGGCGCGGTTCAACGGGACGGACCGTAACCCGCGCTGATGCCGGGCGTGTCGCGACGCCAGATCACGGCGCGTCGTGCCGTTCGGCCGCGCGCCGGCTCCGTCGCAACCAATGGGGACCGCGCAGCCACGCGCCGGAGCGCGATTCCTTCGCCGGTTCGCGTCCAGCGCCTGACCTTTCCGATCCCTCCCCGGCCTGCGCCCAGTTGAACACGTACCGCTTCAAATACCACTCGATCACCCGCCCCATCCGCCACCACATCAGCTTCTGCATCCGCGGCTGCGACAGGCGGTAGATGATCGACGCGGTTCGCGCGCGGCGCTGCAGCGCCCGGCCGAGATCGCTCCGGCGCACCAGGTCCCCGTACGTCGCCAGCGAAAAGTCCTGGCGGGCGAACGCATCATGGATCGCGGCGGCGGCCAGCTCGCCATAACCGAGCGCGGGGCTGATCCCCTCGCCGAACACGGCGTCGACCCCGGCGGCGTCGCCGGCCAATAGCACATGGGGAGCAGAGAACGGGCCGGCCGCGTCGTACAGGCGGATCGGGTGTCCCTCCAGCCGGTAGTCGTCGACCTGGTAGCCGGTCTGCTTCAGGAACTCGGCGATCACGCGGCGCAGCGAACCGGCGGAAGGAGCGGGGACGATCCGGCCGTCGTACACGCCCCAGTTGCGCATCGCGCGGCCGTCGCGCTGCATGGGGAAACTCCACGCATAACCCTGGACACCTTCGGGGGCCCAGGCGAATTCAAAGACCGCTTCGCCCTCCGGGAGCGGTGCTGCTCCACCGGGCGGTTCGGCGGGAGTGAAGAGTTCCACCAGCCGCGCGACGTGCGACGGGCCGCCGCGGGCGATCGTGCGCCGGACAATGCTGTTCGCGCCGTCCGCGCCGACGACGACCCGTCCGCGAAAGGCGCCGCGGTTCGTGTCGACTTCGATTCCGCCATCGACCGGGCGCAGCGACCGGACGATGGTCCCTTCCTGCAGGCCGATCCCCTGGTCACGTGCCTTGTGGGCCAGCCATGAATCAAACTCGTCGCGGCGCACGACGTGAAACGCAACCTCATCAAATCGCATACGGAAGCCGCGGCCGCGGAAGTTGAGGTTGGCCCAGCGCGCATCGATGTGGGAGACTTCGGCGAAGTCGAGTCCGAGTCGCTGCAGGCAGACGTCGACGTCGGGGACGCAGCCGCCGCCGCACAGCTTGCGCCGGGGATGGTGGTCGCGCTCCAGCATGAGGGTGCGCCGGGCGAGATCCGGGGCCCGGCGCGCGAGGTGCAGCGCCGTGGACGCACCGGCGGGACCGGAACCGACGATGATCACGTCGTAGTCCATGCCGGAATGGTATGGCCCGGGAGGACCGAACGCCACAGGTCGTTAACCGGTCGCCGAGCGCGACGACCGACAAGGGGTAAACACAGAAAGCCGCGGATCACAACCGGGGTTGGCCATTGACTTTCCACTCATGCGGGCAATACACCCCAGTCGCTGGCGCTCGAACGCACGAACTTCACGGATGCCGGCCTTGCCAATCTGAGGGGTCTGGCCGATCTCCGCTATCTCAGCCTGAACGGGACGCGGACCAGCGACATCGGCCTGCAGTACCTGGAGGGGCTGACGAAGCTGGAAGTCCTGTACCTGTGCGACACCGAAGTTGCCGACACGGGCCTTGCATCCCTCAATCCGATGCACAGACTGCAATGGCTCGACCTGCGCGGGACCAATGCAACCGACGCCGGATTGACTCATCTCGCCAGACTGCCGCAGCTCAGGCTCCTCAGCCTGTACGGCACGCAAATCACCGACGCCGGTGTGCCCGCCCTGACGGAATTGTCGAATCTCGAGGTCCTCACGCTGGCGCAGACTCACGTGAGCGATGCCGGCCTCCGGCCGTTGAGCAAGTCAGTCAAGCTCAAGGAACTGGACCTTGCGGGGTCGCAGGTGACGCCAGCGGGTGTCGCCCGGTTGCAGCAGATGTTGCCTGATTGCCGGGTTCGGTTCGAGCCAATCGCGGAGTGTACCCCATGAAAACATGCATGCTGACACTGTTGACGTTTGCCGCAGTCCCGCTCGGCGCCCAGGCCCGGCTGATCGGAAACTGGCCGTACGACAAGCTGATGCAGGAGTCGGACCTGGTGGTGATCGCGAAGGTCGAATCCGTCGCCGATTTTGACGGCAACGTCGAACTCGCGCTGTTTGCCGAGTATCTGACGCCCCAGGTGACGACGTTCAAAGTGGAAGGCGTACTGGACCCGTCGATGCGATCGACGGGCTTTGCTTCAAGTGCTCAGTCAGTGAAGAGGGCGAGCGTCCAGTTCACGCCAAGCGCCCTCCCCGCTATCATCACGTTTCCATACGACTGCAAACGTGCAATCCAGGCCTGACCACGCGCGCGACACCCTTGTCCCCGGCAGGCCATCACGACAGGATCACGCCATGTCCACCGCAATCACATCCCCTCTCCGTCACTTCGTTGCAGGCAGGCAACAGTTCTGCCAAGCAAGTGCAGAGGCTCAGTGGCTGGCGATGGATCGCGCATTCTATCGCTGTACGCCGTTACCGAATGAGATATTGTCAAGAGTTGTGTTCTGAGATTTTTCAGGCGGCGTCCTGCAACAC
>CAZWGW010000512.1:0-5733 GCA_964633565.1 uncultured Planctomycetaceae bacterium | reverse complement strand
GCGACTCGGTGACGACGGATCACATCTCGCCGGCGGGCAGCATCAAGAAGGACTCGCCGGCGGGTCGGTTCCTCGTCGAACAGGGCGTGCCCGTCAGCATGTTCAACAGCTACGGATCGAGGCGCGGCAACGATCGCGTGATGACGCGCGGGACGTTTGCCAACATCCGGCTGCGCAATCTGCTCGCGCCCGGTACTGAAGGGGGCGTGACGCGGCACCTGCCGCACGGTGCGAAGATGTCGATCTACGACGCTTCATTGGAATACAAAGCAGAGGGCACGCCGCTCATTGCGCTGGCGGGCAAGGAGTACGGCACCGGATCGTCGCGCGACTGGGCGGCCAAGGGGACGTACCTGCTGGGCATCCGCGCGGTTATCGCCGAGAGCTTTGAGCGCATTCACCGCTCCAACCTGGTGGGCATGGGGGTGTTGCCGCTGCAGTTCCGCGAAGGCGAGAGCCGCGAGGCGCTCGAACTGGACGGGACGGAGACGTACGAGATCGCGCTCTCGGATGAATTGAAGCCGCGGCAGGCGGTGGAAGTCACGGCACGCAAGGCCAACGGCGACGAGATCCACTTCGTGACGACCTGCCGCATCGATACGCCGGTGGAGGTGGAGTATTACCGGCACGGGGGGATCCTGCACAAGGTGCTGCGTGATCTGGTGAAAGGAAGCTGACCCCCTTCGAGGCTGCGGTGCTGTACTGCACGCGTTCATCCCAGATCGAACGTGCTGTATCCGCCTTTCGCAATGACGTCCTGGATGCGACGGAACAGCGTGAGGTGGTACACCGTGTGGGGATCGTCCGGTATGTAGATCGTCATCGGCGGGGCGGCGTAGAACCGGATAAATCGCTCGTTCGCCGGATGAAACCAGTCGCGTTCGCCGATCGGCAACCATCCTGGCCTGATTCCGAACGCCGACAGCAACCGCCACAACCACCGTGGCTGCGGCCAATGCGCCATGTCGCGAAACGGGAATGACACCCGATTTCCGCCGCTCACCAGTTCGAGTCGATCGGGATAGACGGCAGCTTCAATCACATCCCGAACGCCGTCGACGCGGAAAGGGACAAATCGGAGACAGTGATCAATAATCATCGGTCCCCGGATGGCTTCTCCAAACCCTTCTGCGAATCGACATGCTTGAGAATATTCTGGATCATCCTCTGCTCCGTGCGGTCCATCGCATCTGGATGCTCACCGGCGGAATACATCTCCAGATGTTCGGCGAACGCCGCCACGGCGCTCGCGGCGTGCGATAGCTTCAGGAAATGAAACGTGTGGCCCCACGGCCTTCCTTTCGCAAACGGATAGCGCTGGTCGATCCAGTCCTGAAAACCGTGCATCAGCCGTTCGCTTTCGGTCGGCCCAATCCCCAGATCGAGTTCGGTTGCGAGAAAGCCCTGGCAGTAGGCGTAGATTTCATGTGTCGACGAATCGCTCCCGAAGTACATCTGTGGCCGCGCCAGTACCGGTGCGAGTGAGGCCAGAAGAGGATTGGCAGAGTTCGGCGACGCCGGCCGACGGACCTGGGCGACGGGTGCTCGTGCGGAACACGCGAGTTTCGCTTGTCGCCGCAATTCCAGATAAGTCGTAAACGCTTCGTGATCTGTGGAACTCATGAGTTCCGCGAAGCTCGCCGGCGACACGCACGACCAGGTATTAAGGCGCGACGCATGTTCGTCTGTCATTGTGATCCGCGAACGCTCCCAGCCGTGAAATAATCCGTTGTCGACTGGAGAGTGAGCACAACACCCTCCCCTTCGCCGCGAAGATCAACGACGGCGGGTTTTTCTACACCTGTGCCGCGGGCGGAAGTTCACCGGCCGGTACGGAACCAGACGGCGGTCTGCGGTCCTACGGGGCGATGACATATGCCGGACTCAAGAGCATGATTCACGCCGGCCTGAAGCCGGACGACCCCCGCGTGGCGGCCGCGACGACATGGATCAGGAAGTTCTACACGCTCGACGAGAACCCGGGGATGGCGCAGAGCGGGCTGTTCTACTACTACCACACGTTCGCCAAGGCGCTGTCGGTGATGGGCACCGATGAAATCGAGGATGCGGATGGTGTGAAGCACGACTGGCGGAAGGAGCTGGCGGCGCACCTGTTCGAGCGCCAGAAAGAAAACGGTAGCTGGCTGAATCCGGCGGAACGCTGGTACGAGGGAGACCCGAACCTCGTGACGGCGTACGCATTGCTGGCCTTGAAGTACTGCACTCTTCCTGCTGCGACGAAATGACCATCGGCAAGCGATGAATATTGAAATGACGCACAAGATCCGATGAAATGACCTCTGGTCGGGACCGGTCTGAGTGGACGCGATCCGTCCCCGGAAAACGAGTCATCTCATTGTGGAGCCGTCTCAATGTTCAGCCGCGCCTGGTGTTGCTGTTGGGTCGCAGTTGCTTGTGCAATCGGCGGTTCAGTTTTCTGCAACACACCCGTCCGGGCGCAGGGGGGCCAGTCGCCGCTCCCGGCGCCGTCTCAGGGGGATGTGCAAGCAGCGCAGCAGCAACTGCGAGCGTCCTTCCAGAAGCAGTATCACGAGGCGCAATCGCCGGTCGACCGTGATGAACTGGCATGGATGCTCATCAAGAGCGCCGCCCAGAAAGCGGCCACACCCGAGCAGCAGTTCGCAGCGCTGGATGAAGCATGCACGATCGCTGTGCAGGTGGGGGCGCCGGCGACGGCGCTGACGGCCGTCGAACGTCTGATCAACCGGTTTCAACTGGACGCCTGGGAATACCGGACGCGCGTGATTGGAGAATTGACTGGGGCCCTCGCGCAGGGCGAACAGCGACACGAATTCACATTCCGCGTTGCCCCGCTGGTCGAGCAGGCCGTCGACGCCGGCGAATACGCGGCCGCCCTGGAAGTCGCCACGCAGTTGGCAAAGGGCGCGCGGGGGATCGGTGACAACCTGCTGATGCGCCGCATCGGAGCCAGGCAGATGGAGATCAAGGCGATCGAAAAGGCCTCGGCCGAAGTGCAACCGCACGAAGCGCGGCTCGCCGAGTCGCTCCAGGACGCAGAGGCCAGCCTGCAGGTCGGGCGTTTCCTCGGCTTTTACCGCGGAGACTGGGAGCGGGGGCTGCCACTGCTGGCGCGGGGGAATGACGAGAAACTGCGCGGACTGGCCTCGCGGTCGAAGTCCGCCACCGGGAGCGCCGAAGAGTCGACTGAGGTGGGAGACGGTTGGTGGGACCTGTCACGCAAGGAATCAGGGATCGCGCGGACGCACCTGGAACGGCAGGCGCTGGTCGCATATCGCAGGGCACTGGACGCGGGGTTGACCGGGAGTGCCCGGACCCGCGTGCAGAAGCGGATCGACGATGCCGCTCCCGGCCAGGTGCCGACTGCCCGCGAAAAGGACGGCATCGCTCCCGCACAGATGCTGGCTGCATTTGGCATGGACCCGATTCGCTGGAAGATCGTGGCGGACGAACTGCACGGCGAAGCCACCGCGTCGCGCGACGACCTGGAGCGCTTTGTCAGCGCCAAACTCGTCACGGCGACGTCCTTCCGGTTCGGCTTCCGGATCAAGGCGCCGCAGTACCAGGCGATCAGCGTCGTTCGCGGCGATGAGGTGTACGAGTATTCGCGCGGCCACTGGTTGAACAAGGGGGCCTGTTTCGCACTCCGCAGCAGGGGGTGGTGCGGCACAACGACCGCGAACTGGTCCAGAGCAGCGACGAATGGCATGCCCTCTGCGTCGAACTCAATCGCGGCACGCTGGTGTTCTATTACGACGGCCTGCCGTTCGCACAATCCCCCCTGAAGCCCGGCCAGCAGCCGAAACCGCTGCAAGTGGGATTTGGATCGTATATGACCACCGTGCAGATCAGGGACATGTTTCTGTCGACCGGGCGCTGATCGATGGATCATCCCGGCCGTGACGGCCACATGTCGCTGCGCGTGTACGTCTTCGACTTTCCGTGCGTTGCGTCGTCCCGGATCAGCCATTCGGTCGGCACAAACTGCGATTCAGCAAGCCATGCGAGCACCGGGACGTCGGCCGACGGATGCCGTTTGAACGTATCGCGCGTGCGATCGAACGCGTACGTCTGTGTGAGACCGTCGATGTGGGCATAAAAGAATCTGTTGGATCTGCGCCGAGACGTCACCGGCCGGGGGAGAAACACCGGGCCTTTGAAGCCTTCCACAGCCGTCCTGACCGGCGGCCGCGTCGCAGCCGTTGAATCGGCGGACATCGCCGCGTGCAACACGACGCTCCCGCGCTGCGACACGCGAAACGCAGCGGGCAGCATCGATTCGACATCGATGTTCGCGTGAACGTAGGGGGTGGAAAAGAACGTCCGTTCGCAGAACGCGAAGAAGCGGTTCGAGTTGAAGGCGTACGCCAGAAACGCGCCGTCCTCGCTGCTGCCGTCCTCATGCCGGGAGACGAGGACGCAGATCGAAAGTTCGCGGAAGCGAATCCCCTTGAACTTGAGGTCCGGTGCCGACAGCAGCAGCCGGGCACGGCCCTCGACGTTGCAGGGAACCAGATTCGCGGCGCGCAGCTTCCCCTGCCAGAACGCGAGACCGGCAGATCCGAGCAGGGAAACCTCACGAACGTGGGAAATGTCAGCAACGTATTTGATGGCGGCGGGCACGGTGGAAGTCGTCTTGAACACGAAAAGAAAAAGGGGAACACTAATTAACGCTAATCCTCACTAATCACTCTTTGGAAACCCTGAATTCGAGTCGCCGCCATTCCATGCTGAATCGCTCAACATCAGCATGAAAAGGTTAGTGGTAATTAGTGGAGATCAGTGTTCCTGCTCTCCTTTCCGGGACAGCAGGATTACGGTCCAAGCAGTGATCCCTGCTTCGTCGCCAGGCCGATGGCGAAGTACTTGTGAACGAGGTCGATCCGCGCACCGTAGTACATCCGGTATCCGTCGCCGTCGTGAATGACCGACTGGGCCGACGTGTAGACGCAGTCGAACGGGCTGTCCGGCGTAGGCGTCAGGACGGGGTTCTGCTCCGACTTCGTCCATGCAATCCCGTCCGAGCTGGTGGCCATGCCAATCGCCGTCGCCTGTTTGCCCTGCGGATGCCCTCTCCAGTAGGCGGCGTAAAACAGGCACCACGTCTCCCCTTCCCGCAGGACGTATGGATAGGACAGGTTCGCTTTCTCCCAGCGTTGCGAGAGTGTGAGGACCGGGTTGGCGGCGTGCGCGCGAAGGGAATACAGGTCGGCACCGGTTGCGACATGGATCTCCCAGGGGACCGCGCGGCCGCCCCGGCGCGGCGGTTTGTGGACGTAATACAGGCGGTATTCTGATCCCGTCCACAGGACGGACGGCGCGTAGGCGGCACGGTAAACGGGACTGCGCGAGTCTTTCGTCCAGGTCAGGCCGTCGGGGCTGGTCGCGTGCTCGACGTCGTCGGCCCGGTTCCCGTTGTAGAGCAGGTGCCACAGGCCGTCTTCGATACGAAGTTCTCCACCAGGATTGCGCAGCAGTGCCGGGCAACAATGGAAATTGTCCCGTTCGCCAAGTTCGAGGAGCGGCGTGCCGGTCTTCGTGAATCGCTCGCCATCGTCGGAGAGCGCCAGACCAAGCTGGTAGCGGACGTAGTCCTCCTTCGTCTCCGGTCCCGCAGGACCGCCGGCGTAGAACAGGAAATACCGACCGTCGCGGCGCGCAATCGCCGGGGACATGATGTTGTGGCTGTCGAAGGCGCCGGCAGGGCCGAGAGTCAGGAGCGGATTGTGCGCT
>CAZWGW010000511.1:0-5757 GCA_964633565.1 uncultured Planctomycetaceae bacterium | reverse complement strand
GCCCGCCACGAAGCTGGTCGGCAGCCTGGACCCGAATGCCATGACGCGCGACTGGGACGCGACGTATCAGGGGATCGTCGGCTCCAGCCCCGAGCTGCGTGCCGCTTGGGCTCGCGTTCACCGGGCACAGGCCAACCTGGAGCGGCAGCGGGCGCAGCCCATCCCGAACCTCGGCCTGCAGTTCATGGCGGGGTACGATCAGGGGACCGACGACGAAATGCTCGGCGCACAGGTCGGCGTCCCCGTTCCGATCTTCAACAAAAACCGCGGCAACATCGACGCCGCGTACGCGGAGTACTGCCGGGCGACGCAGGACGCACGGCGCATCGAGTTGTCGCTCAAGGCCCGGCTGGCGCGCGTGGGGCAGGAGTTCGACACCGCCGCTGTCACCGTCCAGCGCTACCAGGAGCAGATCCTCCCCAAGGCACGAGAGACGCTGAGCCTCTCGGAGCAGGCTTACGGGGCCGGTGAGTTCGAGTTCCTCCAGGTGTTGATCGCGCGCCGCACCTATTTTGAATCGAACCTGCAGTACGTGCTGGCGCTGGGGGAACTGGCGCAGGCCAACGCCACCGTCGACGGCCTGCTGCTCACCGGCGGACTGGGCGAAACGCCGGACTTTACCGGTGATGCCGGCCTGCGCGACCAGGCGCTGAACGGGCAGTAAGCAAATCGCCTTGACGGAACGGGTGCCTGAGGCGACGATTGCTGTGCTGGCCTACCTTTGCTCCGTACTTCCGTGCGCACCGCTGTCACCCACATCACGATCCTGGCGCTGCTGATCCACGCGGTCGTGGGGTGCTGCTGGCACCACGATCATGACGGGACGTGCGAGAGCCATTCCCACGGCGCAATCGTCGTCGACGCAGGAGTGACGCACGGACATCACCACTCCGATGCGGCGGAAGCATGCGGGGACGGTGAGCGCCATTCCGACTGTGTCACGGGGTGCCCTGACCACGCGGCCGCGTGTTCTGACGCACAGTGCGTCTTCCTCAAGTCTCAGCCGCGAAGCTGGATCGCCGCCCCGGTTGCGACAACGCTGGACGCCGCCTCGCCGGCCAAGGTTGTGCCGGCCGCATCGCGTTCCTGCGCTCCGACGCGCACCCACGGCCGACTGCCGCGCGACTCCGCCGTCTCACTCTGCGCGCAGCTCCAGGTCTGGCTGATCTAGACGCGGCGCCTCGCCGCGTCGTGGAGCGCAATTCACTGTAACGATCGCGCTCCTGTTGCGCTTTTCATGCTGGTGCACTGCGCGCGTTCCTGGTGCCTGTGCGCACATTGTGCCGGCCCCGTGTTGGACGTATTCCCATGAAACTCCCTGTTCCCCGACTCAGTGCCAGATCGATTCGCCTATTCGTGGCCGCCGCAGTGCTCCTCCTGGGGGCGACCACCTGGGGCCGCTGGTGGCCGCCCCTCAATCGGTGGGTGCGGGCGACGATTGCCGCCCAACGGCCCGCGGCGACTGACGAGCACGTGCAGAAACCTGCTCATCGTGAAGTGGTGTCGCTGAAACTCTCTCCGCAGGCGCTGCGCAACCTGGGGCTGACCGACGATTACATCCGCCCCGTCAAACTGGAGACGTATCCCCGCTCGATCTCGGTGCCGGCCGTCGTCGTCTTGCGGCCGGGGCGGACGCAGATCCAGGTGGCGACCCCGATGACGGGGGTCGTCACTCACGTCCATGCCGTCGAGGGGGAGGCCGTCAAGACCGGGACGCTGCTGTTCGAAGTCCGCCTGACGCATGAGGACCTCGTCAACTCGCAGACGGAGTTTCTCAAAACGCTCGGCGAACTGGGGGTCGAGGAGCGCGAAATCGCCCGGCTGGAGAAGCTCGCCGAGAGCGGGGCCATTGCCGGCCGGACGCTGCTGGAGCGGCAGTACTCCAAGGACAAGCTCGACGCCCTGATCGGTGCGCAGCGCGAGGCGCTCCGGCTGCACGGCTTGTCAGAGCGACAGGTCGAGCAGATCGCCGCGGAGCGAAAACTGCTGCGTGAGCTGCAGGTCATTGCCCCCTCGCCTGACGAACACGACCACGACGACGAGTTGCGGCTCTCCACACGGCCTCCTGCAGACGTGATCTTCGAAGAACCACAGGCGGAGCCCCCTGCAGAGGATGATGAACTCCCGCCGCTGGTGATTGATGAACTGGATGTCCACAAAGGGCAATCGGTGGCGCCGGGAGAACGGCTCTGCGTGCTGTCGGACTTCAGCCGGTTGTACATCGAGGGCCACGCCTTCGAGCGCGACGCGCCAGCAATCAGCGAGGCCCTCAGCCGGAACTGGAAAGTCGCTGCGACATTCGCCGAAGGCCGCGTGCTGGAGGGACTCTCTCTCGGCTACGTGGCCAACGAGATCGATCCCGAGTCGCGCACGCTGCGGTTCTTCGTCGACCTTCCCAACGAAATCGTCCGCGACACGGTCAATGCGGAAGGACAACGGTTCGTCTCCTGGAAGTATCGCCCCGGCCAGCGGCTGCAGCTCAAGGTGCCGGTCGAGGAATGGGTCGACCAGATCGTGCTCCCAGTCGAGGCCGTCGCCGAGGAGGGGGCCGAGAAGTACGTCTTTGTCCAGAACGGCAAGCAGTTTGATCGCGTGTCCGTTCACGAAATGCATCGGGACCAGACGCACGCTGTGATCGCCAACGATGGTTCTGTTTTTCCGGGAGACAAGGTCGCGCTACGCAGTGCGCACCGGATGTTGATGGCCCTCAAAACTAAGTCGGGCGGCGGAGTCGACGCGCACGCCGGACACAATCACTGACGAGGGCCGACCATGCTGAACGCCGTCATACGATTTGCGCTCAAACAACGCCTGCTCGTCGTCGCCTTCGCCGTGTTCCTGCTCGGCTACGGCACGTGGCAGGCGCTGCATACGCCGATCGACGTCTTTCCCGACCTCAACCGGCCCCGCGTGGTCGTGATGACCGAAGCGCCCGGTCTCGCGCCCGAAGAGGTCGAGACGCTGATCACATTTCCGCTCGAAACGGCGCTCAACGGCGCGAACGGCGTCGAGGCGGTGCGCAGTTCGTCGGCCAGCGGCATTTCGATCATCTATGTCGAGTTCGATTGGGAGACCGACATCTACATCGACCGCCAGATCGTCAACGAGCGTCTGCAGATGGTGCAGGACCGCCTCCCCCCGGGAGTGACGCCGCAACTGGCGCCGATCTCCTCCATCATGGGCCAGATCCTGATGCTCGGGATGTGGAGCGAAACCGGCGCGACCGGTCCCATCGAACTGCGCACGGACGCGGACTGGGTCGTGCGGCAGCGGCTGCTCACGATCCCCGGCGTCTCGCAGGTGTTCACGATGGGGGGCGGCCGCAAGCAGTTCCAGGTGCTCGTCAACCCCGACGCCCTGCTGCAGTACGGCGTCACGCTGGAGCAGGTCAAATCGGCCGTCGCTGAAAGCAACCGGAACGCCACGGGCGGGTATCTCGACCGTCAGGGACCGAACGAACTGCTCGTCCGCGCGCTGGGGCGCATCCAGACGATCGAGGACCTGCAGAATGTCGTCGTCACGATCCGTGACGGGCGGCCGGTCGCACTGGCACAGATCGCGCGCGTTGCCGAAGCGCCGCAGGTCAAGCGCGGCGACAGCGCGGCGTTTGTGAGAGCAGAGCGGAGAGAGCAGAGAGCAGAGGAGGACTGGGCGTCGGAGATTTCAAATCGCAAATCTCAAATCTCAAATTCAGACGTTCAACCTTCCGCCCTGGGCCTTTTACCATCAACCCTCGACTCTCAACGCTCAACCGTCGACCCTCAACTCTCCTCCCTCGACTCTCGACCCTCGACTCTCCACCCTCCCGAGTGGTCCGGCGGTCCGGCCGTCGTGCTGACGATCAACAAGCAACCCGGGGCCGACACACGGGCCATTACTGAAAAGGTCCTCGCGGCCGTCGAGGAGCTGCGGCCGTCGTTGCCAGCGGACGTCCGCATCGAACCGATGTATTCACAGAAATCGTTCAACGACCGCGCGATCCACAACGTGATCGAGGCCCTGCGCGACGGCGGCATCCTCGTGCTGATCATCCTGTTCCTGTTCCTGATGAACTTCCGCACGACGTTTATCTCGCTCACGGCGATTCCGTTGTCGCTGGTGATGACGGCCGTCGTGTTCCACCTGTTCGGCATGTCGATCAACACGATGACGCTCGGCGGGCTGGCGGTCGCGATCGGCGAACTGGTCGACGACGCCATCGTCGACGTGGAGAACATCTTCCGCCGCCTGAAGGAGAACCGGCACGCCGCGCAGCCGAAACCCGCGCTGCTGGTCGTGTTTCAGGCCAGCGCCGAGATCCGCAACTCGATCGTGTTCAGCACGATCATCATCTGCCTGGTGTTCGTGCCGCTGTTCGCGCTGAGCGGCATGTCGGGGCGGCTGTTCACGCCGCTGGGGATCGCCTATATCGTCTCGATCCTGGCGTCGCTGGTCGTGTCGCTGACGATCACGCCGGTCCTCTCGTACTGGCTGCTCGGGTCGGCGCGGCTGATGGAACACGCGGAAGACGGATTCGTCCTGCGGGGCCTCAAATGGATCGCCGACAGGGTGATCCGCTTCAGCCTCACATTTCCGGGATTGAATCTGGGCGTGACGCTGGCGTGCGTGGCGGTGGCGGCGCTGTTCGTCTTGAACCTGGAAAAGGACTTTCTGCCGCCGTTCAACGAGGGGGTCGTTCAGCTCAACGTGCTGCTCGAGCCGGGGACATCGCTCGCGACGTCGAACGAGATCAACCGCGTCGTCGAGCAGCGGCTGCAGCAGATTGACGACATTACGGGATTCGTCCGCCGCACCGGCCGCGCGGAATTGGACGAACATGCCGAGCCGGTCAGCGCCAGCGAGTACATCATCGACCTCGACCCCGCCTCGCCTCACACGCGCGAGGAGCAGTTGGACGAGATCCGCGAGGCGATGGCCGACATCCCCGGCATTACGACGGCCACGGAGCAGCCGATCGCCCACCTGATTTCGCACATGATTTCGGGCGTCAAGGCGCAGATTGGCATCAAGCTGTACGGCGACGACCTGGAGTTGCTCCGGAATCAGGCGCATGAGCTGAAGGGGGCGATCCAGGGCGTGCGCGGCGTCACCGACCTGTTCGTCGAACAGCAGGTGCTCATCCCGCAGCTCCGGCTGCAACTCGACCGCCAGCAGCTCCTGCAGTACGGGCTGACGGCCGAGAGGGTCAACGAGTTCATCGAGACGGCCATGAACGGCGAGGTCGTCTCCGAGGTGCTGCAGGAGCAGCGGACGTTCGACCTGCTCGTGCGGCTGGACGACGACTCGCGCGAAAATCTGGAAACGCTGCGGCGGCTGAGCATCGAGCTGCCGGAGGGGGGCCGCGTGCCGCTGTCGGCCGTCGCAAAGATCGAGCAGTCGTGGGGACCGAACACGATCAACCGCGACAACGTCCGCCGGCGGATCGTCATTCAGTGCAATGTCAAGGACCGCGGCGTCGTCGACGTCGTGCAGGACATCAAGGCCCGTGTCGCGCCGATCGTCGCCGTGCTGCCGCCCGGGTCGTATCTCGAATATGGCGGTCAATTCGAAGCCCAGCAGAGCGCGTCCCGGCTGATCGCACTGCTCTTCCTCGCCTCGATGCTGGGGGTGTTTCTGGTGCTGTTCACGATGTTCCGCTCGGTCAACCTGGCGCTGCAGGTGATGGCCGCCCTGCCGATGGCCTTCATCGGCTCCGTCGCGGCCCTCGTCCTGACGGGGCAGACGCTGACGATCGCCGCGATGGTGGGCTTCATTTCG
>CAZWGW010000510.1:0-5758 GCA_964633565.1 uncultured Planctomycetaceae bacterium | reverse complement strand
CGCATCGCGTACCAGGCGATCACCTGTTCGCCGCTCGCCGTCCAGCTCGTCGAATAGAATGCCTGCCGCCCGAGCCCGCCGGTCAGACCCTCGCTGGCCACGACCCGCAGCTGCCGGCCCGGAGCGGCGTAGACGCACGCGATCTGATCCGCCAGCCGGGCCTGCTCGCGGCGGCCATAGATGTTCAATGTCACCCGGCGGCAACGTTCCGAGAGCATCTGGGCGGGACTCGGCAGACGTGCTCCGCGCACCCGCGGCCGGCCCCGACTGCCCGGAACCCGTTCGGGCGGGAGGGCCTGCAGGCGCGCATCCTGCACCAGCCGGCTGGTCAGATCGCAATTGGCCGGCAGGTGGCACAGCACGCTTTGGCCGCCGTAGGCGCTGTCCGCGATCACGTGAAAACGCTGCTGTTTCCGCTGATGGCACAACAACTCCAGCAGTTCCACCGCCAGTTCCGGACGCGTGCGGTACACCCGGCGATGCTTGGCGGCGATCTTCTTGTTGAGGGTGGGGCGGCGCGTTAGGGAGTGTTTGGAATGGAAATCGATTCTACAACAACGGGAACCTTGAAAACGCGATTGACAACTACGATTTCGCGCTGTCGTCCTGCGGTGGTGTTGACGCGATTTATCTCAATCGTGGTAACGCGTATCTGAGACTCGGCATCCGTTACAAGGCGCTTAACGACCTGAGCGGTCGCCTTGGTCTTAGAAGTGCACGTGCCGCCGATTATGCGCCCCCCGCGAAGGCGATTCCATTCGTGAATGGGGATGTGTGGCGAATGCTCTGGGGCTCCTTCGCTTCATGGATACATTGGATTATAGCGTCCGGGATTTTCCTGTTTGCCTTGTCTTGCGTATGGTTGGACGAACGTCCTGCTGATGACAATCGATACTTCGGTGGCCGTTTTAAACGGCTGATTACGCGGTTGTTCAAACTCAATGCTGGCTGACAAAGCGATGCACATTGGAGCGGGCTACGTTTTCAGTGTTTCCAAGTCGTTCGCTCGTTCGAGGTGCAGTTGTTCCACGATCAGCCGCGCCTGCCTAGCGTTACCGGCCGACCACCTTCCCCCGCTCCCAAGCGAACGCGGCCCGTTCCACACGGGTGCAAATCCTGTCCAGACGGGGATGATCCGTGGTTGCCGAATCGTCATCGCCGGCAGTCGCCGCGACGAGAGCCAGTGCGACGACGAGATTGGGCCGAATCGTGAAATGTCACCTGGTCGCAATCACCTTATTCGTGCACATCGAACGGATACGGAACGGGCCGCTCGTACACGTGTCGGAACGCGGAAGTCCGCGTCGTGTTGTTCAGCTTCGGCACTTCGAGCACGACGTCCCCGTTGCGCCGCGCCGTGACGGCATAGCCGGTCAGCCGCGAGACCTGGCACCGCCACTCGCTTCCGGAGTCGGTCTCCACCACTTCGATGACGACGACCGCCTCGGGATTGGTGCCTTGTGAGTAGCCGAAGAGGGCGCCGTCGATCACGTGTTCCATCGGCGCCTCGTAGCGATACAGCGGTCGCGGCAGCAGCCGCAACTGGTACAGTTCCTCCTGGTCCTCGCCCCATTGGTCTTCGATCTCGAAGCTCCCCGCGAGTTCGCGCATCTGCTGGAGTCGGCCGGCTTTGGTTTCGCGCGGCGGCGCGAGGTCTGTGACCGGCACGACGACTGCTGTGGTCGCTTCCGGAACCCAGATGGCGCTGCCGGCCTGCGTGGACTGCGGGCCGTCCCGCAACGTGATGCTGGTCTCGACGTAATGCTGCTTGCGGTCGTTGACGTGCGATTTGGTCACGGCGACGGGGCGGCCGGCGATCGTCCAGACAAACACACCGCCGTTCGCGCCGCTGATGGGGTTCTGCCAGGTCAACAAGGGCGACGCCTGCAGCTCCGACGGGCGGCGTTCGCCGGCCGTTTCGCCGAGTGCCAGCGACTGGAGTCGATTGACGAGGTATTCCAGGCGGCTGTTGTCCGATTCTGCCGGAGATTCGTCGTCGGTCCATCCGCTGGCCACGATCAGCATCGTGGGGACGAACGCGAGCAGGAATCGGGACGTCAATTTGTCCATTCGATGCAGACGATGCCGGTGGTTCGATGCAGCGGCGGCGCGGATCGTGATCACGTCCGTCCGGCGGCGGAGGCCGGCACCGGCGTGGTCAGGTTGGGCGGCCGGATCAGGGCGGCGACAGCTTCGATGAGCATCAGGAGCGCCAACACGACCAGCAGCGCGGCAACCCACAAGACAGGGTCTCCATATTTCTGGTCGCGGATCAGCTTGCTCATGATCTGCACCAGCGCCCAACTGCTCATCACGTACATCCACACTGTGGGGATTCCCGTCACCAGCCAGACCCAGGCGACGCGGCGCGTGCGCCACAGCCAGACCGTCACCGACAGCAGCGTCAGCGCCGCCAGCAACTGGTTGCTGGCCCCGAACAGCGTCCAGAACGTCTTCCAGACGGGGACCGGGTTCCCCTTCGCATCAAGGGTGGTCTGCATCACAAAGAACACCGGGGTCCCCGCGGTGAGGATCGTCCCCAGCCAGCGGCCGCGCGCGTCGCGCCAGCCCGTCAATTCCTGGATGATGTACCGACCAAGACGCGTGCACACGTCCAGTGTGTCATACACGAATGTGGTGAACGCCATGAGCGCGAAGGAGACGGTTAATTCCGGCGGAATGTGCCACGAACCGATCCGGATCGTGCCGAGGAAGGCGCCGATGCCCTGTGCATAGATGAGATTTGGCACGGGCTTCTTGACCAGTTCGGAGTCGGGGCTGAGCATCATGACGCAGCACAGCGACAGCATGGCCACCATCGCTTCGAGGAGCATGGCGCCATATCCGATCACGCGCGAATCCCCCTCGCGCCGCAATTGCTTTGACGTAGTCCCCGACGCAATCAGCGCGTGAAACCCGGAGCACGCCCCGCAGGCAATCACGACGAACAGCATCGGGAACAGGCTTGACCCGTCGTCCGCGGTCCAACCCCGGAACGCCGGGAGTTGAATCGGCTGTCCTCCCATCAACAACCCGACTGCGCCGGCCGCCAGCGCGGCATACAGGAACCAGCCGCCCAGTTGTCCGCGCGGCTGCAGCAGCAGCCACATTGGCACGACAGACGCAATCGCGCAATAAACCAGGAGGGCGACGTCCCACGCCTTGTGAGACGCCATGTTCGCCTCGGCGGCCGACATCCCGGGCCGCACCGCTGTGATCAGTCCCGCCACATCAAACGGGATTTTCTGCCCCACCCAGATCGACAGCGCGACCAGCGGCAGAAACACGATCGTCGCCCGTTCCATGCTCATGACGCGAGAGCGCACGAGCAACCCCATAATGATCGGCAATGCCAGATACAGGAGCGACGATGTGGCGATGCCCCCGCCCGATACCGTCGTGCCGTCCTCCAGCGTCTGCGATCCCACGAACGCGCCGGCCGTGACGTCGGTAAAGGCGACAATGATGTAGATCAGAGCCAGCCACACGAACGTCAGAAACAGCACGAACGACCGGCCGCTGACATGCTGGCGGACGACCTCGGCGATGGAGCGGCCGCTGTGCCGCACCGATGCAACCAGGGCCGAGAAGTCGTGCACGCCGCCGATCCATATCGCGCCGCACAGGATCCAGAGCATCGCCGGCACCCAGCCAAACAGGGCGCCTGCGAGGATCGGTCCGACGATCGGCCCCGCCGCGGCAATCGCGGAGAAATGCTGGCTCAAGAGGGGGCTGGTCTCCAGCGGTGCATAGTCGACGTCGTCGCGCATTGCGACCGCAGGGGTCGGATTTGCATCATCCAGCCGCAGCAGCCGGCCCAGCAGCCGGCCGTATGTTCGATACGCCACGAGCAGGACCAGCGCACAGCCCAATACCAGACCGACCATCATGTCGTGAGCCTCCCAGGATCGATGGCGGAGCAACTGCCGACGGGTTCGCCGGCGCGGCAGCCGCTCGCTGACTATCAGCCTATCTCATGACGGACATACTGAGAATCCCGCTCAGTGCGAAAGGCTTAACCGATGAACACGCGTGGCCGCTTCGCCCGGTCCGGCTCCGCGGCGAGCAGCAACTGCCGCACGATCCAGGGGACGTTCCCTTCGCCAAACAGCAGGAACCGCAGGTTCGTGCGCATCGGGCTCTCGTCCGACCAGCCGAAGTGCAATTCGGGTGGCCGCCCGGTCTGGGCCATTGTGAGGGCGATGACGGCGATCACGTGCGCAACCGATGCGCACCGCGTGACGCGCACCACGAACCGCTCTTCCGTGTGGACGATCTCCATCAGCGGCGACTGGTAGAATTCGCTGGCGTCCCCCACTTCCGCCTCGATGAACACCAGCGGGGTCTCCGCGTCCAGGTGGTGCCAGTCGCGGATCTCCTTTTCCTTCTCCGCGAGGATGCGGCCGCCGGGCCGGTGCGGCACGAGCACCGGGATATCCAGGTGCTTGAGCGTGTCCCACATGAAGCGCGACTCCGCGTTCGCGAAGTCAAATCGCACAAAACGCAGTTCCGTGCTGCGCATAATCCGCGAGCTGGCCGACACGACGATCACGGCCGCGATAAAGAACGAGGCGATCGTCACGCCTTCGGGCTTCTCGTAGACGATGGCGGCCGTCGTATACAGGAACACTGCCGCGATCAGCACGTACCGCCAAGGGACCCGCCACAAGAACCGGCCGGCTCCTTCGTTCCAGCGATTGATGACGACCGCAATGCAGGCGCTGGACATGAGCACCATCACGCCGGTCGCGTAGGCGCCCCCCTGCGCCGCGACATCCGCGTTGAAGATCCACGTCACCAGCAGGCTGACGGCAATCAGCAGCAATATGAACGGCCGCGTCGCCGTGGCCCATTCGGGGGCCATGCCGTAGCGCGGCAGATACCGCGGCACCAGGCTCAACAGTCCGGACAGTGCGCTGGCCCCGGCAAACCACAGGATGGAGACGGTGCTGACGTCGTAAATCGTGCCGAAAACGTTGCCGAACAACCAGGGTGCCACCCGGTAATCGCCGTCGCCGTGCGCCAGAAACGCCAGGGCGCGGTTGACCGCGTGCCCGCCGGGCAACAGTTCCTTCGCCGGGATGAGCATCGACGTGACAATCGACGATCCGAGCAGCAGCACCGACATGATCAGCGCCGCGGTGAGGAGCAACTTGTGTGTGTTGCGGATGCGGCCGGCCGGTTTCTCGAAGGTGTCCGTGGGGTCCCCCTTGATCAGCGGCATCACGGCGACGCCGGTCTCGAAACCGCTCAGCCCCAGGGCCAGCTTGGGGAAGAAAATCAGGCAGACCAGGATGATCGATCCCCAGTGCGGCGAGGCCGCTTCCACCTTCGGGATCAGCCAGCGGCCGGCGCGGATGTTCGTGTACCAGTCGGCAATCAATTGCGAGTGAGCCAGCAGATAGACGAGTCCGCAGAGGATGATGATCGCATTCAGCAGCAGGTACACCCCCACAATCGCCACGGCCACGCCGATCACTTCGCGGAACCCGCGCAGGTAGACTGCGCCCAGCACAATGAGCATGCCGTTCGTCACGGTCAACTGGCTGTGCAACCAGGCGGGGGTCTCTTTCCAGAGCGGGTTGTGGATCAGGTGTTCGGCGGCGTCGGCGCTGGAGAGCGTGATCGTGATAATGAAGTCCGTCGCCGCGAATCCCAGCAACACGAGCACGAGCAACTTGCCCCCCCAACCGCGGAGGAGCCGCTCCAGCAGCGAGATGGAGCCCTGTCCGGTGGACGAACGCGCCGCGACACGAAA
>CAZWGW010000509.1:0-5759 GCA_964633565.1 uncultured Planctomycetaceae bacterium | reverse complement strand
ACTGTTCGAAGAACAGTTTGCGGCGCGAGTTGGTGCGAAGTACGCGATCGCCGTCAGCTCCTGTACGGCGGCGCTGCATCTGGCGCTGGAGGCGGATGGGGTCGGTCCGGGAGACCGGGTCCTGGTTCCCACGCTGACGTTCGCGTCCACCGGCGAAGTCGTGATCCATCTCGGCGGCAGGCCCGTCCTGGTCGATTGCCGGCCGGATACCTACACAATCGATGTCGATCACGTCGAACGATTGATTACTGAGCACAAGCCGAAAGCGATCATGCCGGTCCATTACGCCGGACAGCCGTGCGACATGGCCCGGCTGGGGGAAATTGCGCGGCGTCACCAGGTGCCGGTGATCGAAGATGCCGCACATGCACTGCCCGCCCGCTGTGGTGAACGGACGATCGGCGGGATCAGCGAGTTGACCTGCTTCTCGTTTTACGCCAACAAGACGATCACAACCGGCGAAGGGGGAATGGTCACCACAAACGACACGGAACTGGCGAATCGGGTGCGTCTGATGTCGCTGCACGGTATCAGCAAGGACGCCTGGAAGCGGTTCAGCGCGGAAGGCTCATGGTATTACGAGATCCTGGAGCCGGGATACAAATCGAACATGACGGACATTGCGGCCGCACTCGGATTATGCCAGTTGGCGCGGTGCGACGACTTCTGGGAGAGACGGCAGGGCATCGCGTCCCGGTACACCGGAGCGTTTGAGGACGTGCCGGAGATCGTAACGCCGGCCGTTGAGGATGACGTGCAGCACGCGTGGCACCTGTATGTGATCCAGATCGACGATCAGAAGCTGGACATTGACCGGGCGGAGTTCATCAAGCTGCTCAATGCGGCCGGAGTGGGGACGAGCGTCCATTACCTGCCGCTGCACATGCACCCCCTGTATCGTGCGCGTTACGGGTACGACCCGGACGACCTGCCGGTGGCGCGGCGGGCGTACGAGCGGATGATCTCATTGCCCATCTATCCGCGGATGACCGACGACGAAGTCGATTATGTCTGCGACACGGTGTGCCGGCTGGTTGAGGAACATCGCGCCCCATGAAGCGGCTGTTTGATTTCAGCGTGGCCCTGGCGGGGCTCGTCATTCTCAGCCCGCTGCTCGTGCTGACGGCGGTGCTCGTGAAGCTCACGTCGCGCGGCCCGATCCTGTTCCGGCAGGAGCGGGTGGGAATGGGCTTTCGGCCGTTCCGCATCTGCAAGTTCCGGACGATGGTCCCGGAGGCAGAGCGGATCGGCGGACAGTTGACGGCCGGCCCCGATTCCCGCATCACTTCCATCGGCCGCGTGCTGCGCAAAACCAAGGTCGACGAGTTACCGCAGCTCATCAACGTCCTGGTGGGCGATATGAGTCTCGTCGGTCCCCGGCCGGAAGTGCCGAAGTACGTCGAAATGTTCCGCGACGAATATGCGGAACTGTTGAGCGTCCGTCCAGGCATCACCGACCCGGCGTCCCTCAAGTATCGGCACGAATCTGAATTGCTGGGACAGGCGGCAGACCCCGAAGCGGCCTACGTTCAGCAGATACTTCCCGACAAGATTCGACTCGGCAAGGAGTACATCCAGCGGCAATCGCTGCTGCTGGACCTGGGGCTGATCGCCAGGACCGTGCTGCGAATGGCCTATTGACCGGTTGCCCCCGCCAGGCAAATCAATGCGTATCCTGTTCCTGCAAAAGCGGCCGCTGTTTCCACCCATGACGGGGGGACAAATCCGCACGCTCAACGTAGTGCGGCATCTGGCGCGCTGGCACGAAATAACGTACCTGTGCAATGTTCAGGAACACGAACGCTGCGACCTGCCGAAAATGGAGGCGCTGGGACTCGAATTGCAGACCGTCCCCTGGCGCGAGGCACCCCGCCGGAGTGCGCGTTTCTACCTCGACCTTTCACGGAATCTTGCATCCCGCTACCCATTCAATGTCAATAAGGACTACGACCCGCGCCTGCGGGCGAGGGCCCGGGAACTTCTTGCGAAGAAGGCGTACGACCTGCTTATCTGCGACTTCGTGCAGATGGCGCGGAATGCCGTCGGCCTGCCAGCCCCGGCCAGCCTGTTGTTCCAGCACAATGTCGAAGCACAGATCTTCGAGCGGCATTCGCAGCAGGATGAAGGCTGGCTGCGTCGGCAGTACATGAAGATCCAGTGGCGGAAGATGCGCGCATTCGAAGCGTCCGCCGGCCGGGAGTTTGACGGGGTTGTCGCTGTCAGTGAGGAGGACCGCCGGACCTTCCAGCGTGAGTATGGATGGAACCACGTCCGCGTGATTGATACGGCCGTCGACACCGAATACTTCGCCCCCCAGGACGCGCTGGAGGCGGAGGACCGCGTCGTCTTCGTCGGGTCGCTCGACTGGCTGCCCAACGAAGATGGTGTGCGGTACTTTGTCGAGCAGGTGTGGCCTGCGATCCGCGCGCGGCGGCCGGGCGCCCGCTTTCAAGCGATCGGGAGAACCCCCTCTGGTGCATTGCAGCGGCTTTCGGCAGTCCCCGGCGTCGAAATTGTCGGCACAGTTCCGGATGTGCGACCCTACATCGCCGCGGCGACGGTCGTCGTTGTCCCGCTCCTGGTTGGCGGCGGCACGCGTATGAAGATCTACGAGGCAATGGCGATGCGGCGGGCCGTGGTGAGCACCACGCTGGGGGCCGAGGGGCTGCGGGTGAATGACGGCGCGGAGATTGTGCTGGCCGATACCGCGGAGAGTTTCGCCCGTCAGGTGACGTCGCTGCTGGAAAATCGCGCGCTGCGGCGGCGCATCGCTGACCGCGGGTATGAATGCGTGACGCGGCAGTTTTCGGCAGAAGTCGTGGCCCGTCAGTTCGAGGCGATTTGCCAGGACGTTGTCGACGTCACTGCGGATGGAGACAATCGTCGCCAAGGGGCGACTGCAGATCATGACCTGTTCAGAAATACCTGCCAATCCGCCAATTGCCGCTGATTCGTGCACTTCACGTCCGTCGAGACTCGCGGGAGTCAGGTGGCTGGCGATCGGCTACACGCTGCTGCTTTCGTACTTGCTTCTGGCGCCGCAACCATTGTTCTTCCTCGGGCAGACCGGTGCGGCAGCCGATGAGGCCGTTTCGGAAACCGTCGCCGACTGGGCCCAGCACGCCGCCGTATTTGCGATGCTCACTGGTTTGTGGATCGTCGCAGTCGGTGACCACTGGCGGCGCGGCGCCGTCGTCGGCGCTTGCGTGGCGTACGGTGCAGGCACGGAGTGCCTGCAGGCGTTGATCCCTCACCGTGAGTTTGGCTGGACCGATCTCATCGCGAACTCGGCGGGCGCCACCGTAGGGACAGCCGTGGCAGGCGTCGTTGACTGGTGGCGGTCCCGTGACTTGTAGTCGGACCGGCACACATCATCAATTCGTGTCGGATGTGCGTTGATGTGGAGTTTTTACAACGGTGAATCCGACCTACCGAGCGTGGTCCCGGTTGTTGAGTCTGAAGGCAGTGTAGAGGATAATCCGAATGTCTTTCGTTTGGCCGCAGGAATCCACGAAATCGCAAGAGTACCGCGCTGCTCCGTAGGCGGGCCCGGTTCAATCCGACCACACTTCGGGCCCGCCAGGCGTAACGAGACCGGGCCAGGCGACAATCATTTCCGCTAGCAAACGCGCAAATCATGGCACGCAAATCCAAGCACAAGAATCGTTCGCGGCCGCCCGTTGACCATCTGGCCGCAGCAGCCGTATCGGCACCGCCTTCCACGTCGGGATCGTCCAATTCGAACAAGAAACCGCCGCACACAGTGCGCGTCATGCGCGTGAACAAGCGGTTTCTGCTCATGTCGCTCATTGTGGTCCTGGCGGTCGGGGTCAGCGTGCATTTCGTGCACGGGTTTGCCACGCGCTACAACGCCGGCCAGTTGCTGGATCGCGCCTGGGCTGCAGAATCGATTGTCTGGGAGGACAACCAGAGCGTTTCGGACGACGACCGGCAAAACAAGGCTGACGAAGCCATTCAGCTCTATACGCAGTATTTGCAACTGATCGATTATGAGGACGATGCGCAGGCTAAACCGTCGTCCGAAGAGGCGCCGAGCGGCACGACGGAAGTCCTGGCTCGTATCGGCCGATTGCTGGACCAGGGGGAGGATTCTCCCAATCGCATGCTCCGCGCGTACCGCACCTATGAGGAGATCCTGCGGCGGGACCCGGACCGCGACGACATCCGGCGGCTCGCCGTCAAGATTGCAATTCGGTTTCGCCGGTTCCGCGACGCCGTGACGCACCTCAAGATGCTGCTCCCGGAATCTCGTGAAGATGCCGCCAAGGAGTACGCGTTACCCGCCCGCCTCACTGCCGAATGCCTTGTCGGACTGGGCAAATGGAGGGTCGAGATCAGCAAACCCTCCGCGTCTGGCGAACCAGAAAAAGAGCCGTTCCTGAAGTCCGAGGACGCCCAATCGGCCGCGTTGCGGGCGATCGAATGCGACGCCGGCGACCTCCGGAGTTACCTCATCCTGGCCGCCTTGTGGCTGCAGCATCCGCGGGACGCACAATTCGACGTGAACAACGCGCCTGAGTGCCTGCGCTCGTCCATCGACCCCATCGGGTGCGCGACGCCAGCCGACGCACAAACGGCGACAGCGGCCGCCTATCAGTTGCTCGACGCTATGGTCGAGCATGCGTCTGACGCTCCGCGTGCTCTTCTGCAGCGAGCGGGATTCCTCGTGACGGTCGCGCCGCCGGAAGAGCGCGATCCGGCGGCTGAGCCGATCGCAGAAGCCGAGACCAACGAGGCCTTCACAGCGCTGGATGCCAACAAGGATGCAGCATTGGAGGGCAGTGAACTCGAACCTGGCGGCGACTCAATCAGGGATGGGCAGGTCAAGAGTGTCCAGTCACTCTGGCTCGCCGACATGGACGGGGATAACAAGCTCGAGCGGGGCGAAGTCGCGGCCCGCAAGCGCCGCGGCGACCGGCTGACCCGGTTGGCGGCGGCGGCGAAGTCGGTCCAGACTGTACTGGAGGCCGAAGAAGCGGACGGCGATGCCTCGCGCCTGAAGAGTCAGGCAATGCTCCTGGGCGTGCAGGTCTACCAGTCCCTGGCGGAAGCCCTGACCGCGAGTGACGTCGCGGATGTCGACGGAATCAATGCCGATAACTGGCAGTTGCAGGCTGAGGCGATCGCCGGGGCTGGGCTGCTCCCGGAGGGGGAATTGCCTTTTGCAGATCTGCCCAAGTATGACCCGCGATTCTACACAACATCCGCCGAACTGGAGCTGCGCAAACTCTCGAGCGCCGAGAACTCGAATCGAGAGACTCAACTCAAGCAACTTGATGCCGCCCGCGACTTTCTGCATACGGGCATTCAGATCGTGAACTTGCGTCTTTCAATCGAGGGTTCGAAAAAGGCGGAGCCACTTCGCCCCGACCCGTGGAGTGACGTAGATGTCGACCAGGTTCCGCTGGAGTTGATTCGCGACGAGCAACAATGGCAACTCGTTTATGTGCTCCAATTGATGGCCGATCTCAATCCGAAGCACCTTGTGACGCTGACAAAGGTATCTCGCGAATTGGTCGGCGGAAAGGAGACCATCCGCCGGCGTACAGAACCAGAACCTCTCGACGTGCGGACGCTGGTCAAGACTGAGTGGACAGTACTGGCAGAGTTGAAAGTTTCGTCCCTGATCCCCGACTTCGCGGAACGCGTGAAGGTGCTGGAGGCCCGCCGATTGATGGCCGATGGTCAATGGCAAGTCGCTCGCAACACATTGGAGAAGTTGAGGTCGGCCTTTCCTG
>CAZWGW010000508.1:2621-5760 GCA_964633565.1 uncultured Planctomycetaceae bacterium | reverse complement strand
CGCGACCGCGCCTTCCAGCCGGTCGATCCGGCGCGCGTGCCCGCGATCGACACCGCGAACGGGACCGCCAACTGTTCTTCGCCGCTCGCCTACAAGGACTACGTGTTCAGCGCCTCGGGCTACGGCACGGGGGGCGCCCTGGTGAAGGTGACCGGAGGCCGCGGGCGGGCGGGGGCGGACCTCGTCTATCACACGCGGCAGATGGAGAACCATCACGGCGGCATGGTGATCGTGGGGGATCAGTTGTACGCCACCGACAACGAAGCGATGAAGTGCCTCGACGTGATGACGGGGGACGTCCGCTGGCAGAACCGCTCCGTCGGCAAGGGGGCGGTCGTGTATGCGGACGGCCAGATCATCCTGCGTGGGGAAGGGGGCGGGGTGGCGCTGCTGGACGCCGACCCGGACGGCTACCGTGAGCACGGCCGTTTCGATCAGCCCGAGCGTTCGGGCCAGGCGGCGTGGGCGCACCCGGTGGTGGCGGAGGGGCGATTGTTTCTGCGCGATCAGGACAAGCTGCTGGTGTATGATCTGCGGGGGTGAATCCCATGCTCCGCATCCTCGGCTCCGCCAACCCGTTCCAGCACGCGCTTTCCCGCCGCGAAGTCCTCCTCGTCGGCGGGCTGGCGGGGGGTGCGCTGAGCCTGCCGCAATGGCTGCGCGCCGAGTCTCTGACTGCCAGCGAGACGGTCGATGCGACGTTCGGCCGTGCGAAGCGGATCATCCTGCTCTACCTGCAGGGGGCCGCCAGCCAGTATGAGACGTGGGACCCGAAGCCCGACGCCCCGGCCGAAGTCCGCGGCAAGTGGGGGGGGACGGCGACCAGCGTCCCCGGTACGTTTGTCTGCGACCAGCTTCCGCGCATCGCACGACTGGCGGACCGGATCGCGATCGTGCGGTCGATGACGCATGAGTACAACAATCACTCAAATCTCTACACGCTCACGGGCTATCCCGCCGTCGACTTCACCAGCGAGACGAACCCGCTCGACAGCCGGCATTTTCCGTTCTTCGGCAGCGTGCTCGATTACCTGGCCGACCGGCAGTCGCCCAATGCGCTGCCGGACGTGCCGCGGAACATCGGGCTGCCGTGGAAGTTCAGTGCGTACTCACCGGTCTTCCGGCGCGCCGGGCCATACGGCGCGTTCCTGGGCCACGGCTATGACCCGGTCTGGACGGAGTTCGACGGCGAGGCAACGAAAAGCGTTCCGCGCGTCTCGTTCTTCCATGCGCTCAAGAACGTCGACGTTGCCGATCCGTTCCTCGGCATTCGCGCCGACGATCGCTTGCGCGTTTCGAAGGACGCCCGTCTTCAATCGGCGCTGACGCTCGATCGGCTGGACCGCCGCCGGAGCCTGCAGGAACAGCTCGACGATGAAGTCCGCCGGTTTTCGGAGAGCCGGGCCGGGGAGAGCGTCGACCGGTTCACGGGGATGGCGTATTCGCTGCTGACGTCGGAGAAGCTCCGGCAGGCGCTCGACGTCGGCGAGGAGCCGCAGCCGCTCCGCGAGCAGTACGGCATGACGCTGTTCGGGCAGGCCGTACTGACCGGCCGCCGGCTGCTGGAAGCGGGGTGCCGGCTCGTTTCCGTTTTCTGGGACGAGTACAAGGTCGTCAACACCGCGTGGGATACGCACTTCGACCACTTCACGCGACTGGGGGATGAACTGCTGCCCGGTTTCGACGCCGCCGTCAGCAGCCTGCTCACGGACCTTGGCGAGCGGGGCCTATTGGACGAGACGCTCGTGCTGTGCCTGACGGAACACGGGCGCACGCCGAAGTTGAGCAGTGAGGACCGCGGCGGCGGGCGCGATCACTGGTCGCGCGCGTACAGCGTGATGCTGGCCGGCGCGGGGATCAGGCCCGGCACGGTCGTCGGCGCGACGAATGCCGACGGGGGGTTCGTGCAGGACCGGCCGACGAGTCCGGAGGACATTCTGGCGACGGTCTACCACCTGGCCGGCGTCGATCCGGAGTCGACGATTCCCGACCGTCTCGGCCGGCCGGTGCGGATCGTGAACAACGGGGCGGTGGTGGGTGAGTTGCTGTAGGTCCCGCCTGCCGGGCGGGACTGCTGCCGGGCGGGACGTGTCACACAGATCGCGCGCATTCTGCGACGGGTCCCGCCCGGCAGGCGGGACCTACTGGCCGTAATTCATGTAATCCTCAATCGTCGCGCCACCGTCGTCCGTGCCGGTCGGCGCGGAATCCTCTACGAAACTGCGCTGCGCCAGGAAGACTGCGGCCGCGACGGGAAGCGCCGTCAACACGACGCGCAATACGCCGCGCTGCCGCGCCCCCAATCGTCGCATGCCCGGCAGATCCGGGGCCCAGGCGAGGAGCGGGGCACTCCCCAGCAGCAGGGCGTGCAGCGTCGTCAGTTCGCCGAAGAAACGGCCGATCACGAGGAGCGCGAACAGTCCCACGACTCCGATGCTCAGCGGACCGGCGGCGTTGACCGGGCCGGTGACGAACAGTGACGCCACGACGACGGCAATCAGGACCGCGGCGAGTGGCAGCCCGGGCTGTCCCCCCGTGGCATAGCCCGAGAGCATGATGGTGATCGCCGCGCCGCCGCACGCCACGGCCAGAGCGAGCGGCGCCGATCGGCCCGGCGACCGTTGCGCCAGCCGCAGCAGTGTGGCCCAGACGCAGAGCAATGCGGCGGCGATCCCACCGAGGATCAGCCAGGTCTGCTGCGTCGTCCACGCCCGGCTCCCCGGACCGGCCAGCTCCGCGAGATAGATCGACTGATGCAGGAGAACCGGCGTGACGGCACACGCGACGATGCCGCGCAACGGCCACACGATCCACCGCCGTTGCGGCAGCGCTGCGGCAACCACCTCCGCGCAGACGAGCGCGGGCAGCAGGGCGATGAGCAGGCGGTCGAGGTCTTCGCGCGGCGGCCAGTCGGGGCGCAGCCCCAGCCGCCAGCAGCCGACGAACCAGCCCGCGCCAACGCCCAGCACGCCTGCAATTCGCGACCGGATCGCCCGCGGCGTGCGCCACGGCCAACTGCCGATGAGGATCAGCACGCCGGCCACAGCGCCCGCCGCCACGCATGCGCCGATCATCTGCATTGGCTCTTCTTGGCGGTCTTCGGCTTGGGCTTTGCCGGCGTGGCGACGGTCTGGGGCTC
>CAZWGW010000508.1:0-2611 GCA_964633565.1 uncultured Planctomycetaceae bacterium | reverse complement strand
CATGCGCCGATCATCTGCAGCGGATCAGGCATGATTGTCGTGCGCTGTTACTTCGATGTCCCCTCAAAGCTGATCGAGATGTGCACATCGTCGCCGATCGGTCCTGCCGCGCCGACGCCGAAGTCGGTGCGCTTGAGCACCAGGTCGGTCGAGTAGCCAGTCCGTTTTGTTCCGGGCGGGAATTCGGCGGTTTTGCCACCGGTCAGGTTGAACTTGATCGACTTTGTCACGCCGTGCATCGTGAAGTCGCCGGTCACGACGTAGCCGCCGTCAGCCGACTTTTCGGCAGCGGTGACCGCCGTGCTCTTGAAGGACAGGGCGGGGAACTGTTTGACGTTCAGGAAGTCGGGGCTGCGGAGGTGGTCGTCCCGCTGACGGTTGCCGGTGTCGATGCTTTCCGGCTTGATGTTGAGCGTGAACGACGACTTGGCCGGGTCGGCGTCGACCACGAAGCTGCCCGAGACGTCGTTGAACCGGCCGTGCGTCCAGGAGAGTCCGAGGTGTGAGATTTTGAAGCTGACAGACGTGTGGGCCGCGTCGACGGTGTAGTTGTCCGCCGCGCGGACGAAGACAGGGCTGGCGGCAAGGATGAACGGCAGGACGGCGCGAAGAGTACGGTGCATGGATTTTCTCCCGGATGGCTGGACGGTCCCGCGGTGACGGATGACTTGCACCGGACAGCATAGCGGGACGGGAGGCGTTGGCAACGGCGCGGGAAAAGACGGTGTTTCAAAACCATCGGCCCCCTCACCCCGGCCCTCTCCCCCACGGGGGAGAGGGAGGTATTGAAACACCGTCTATGCTGACGTCCACGGCGCGATCGACGCGCTCCCCTCCGGGTCGCGGCTAAACGTGTTTGAGCACAGTTGGATCACGCGAGCGCCGCGGCGACGACTTCGCCTTCGCTGATCCGCTGCGGTCGGCCGACTTCGTCGCGGATGAGCGTCTCCGGCGGCAGGCCCATGGTCTCGTAGACCGTCGCGATGAGGTCCTCGGGCGAGACGGGGTCGCGCGTCGGGTAGGCCGCGATCCTGTCGCTCGCGCCGTGGACCATGCCGCCCTTGACGCCGCCCCCGGCGAGGACGATCGACTGGCAGGGGCCCCAGTGGTCGCGGCCGCCGTCCTTGTTGATCTGCGGCGTGCGGCCGAACTCGCCGAGCATCACGACGAGCGTTTCGTCGAGCAGGCCGCGCTGCGCGAGGTCCTCCAGCAGGGCGGAGTAGGCCAGGTCGAGCGGCGGCAGGCAGTACTCCCGTTTGAGCATCTCGTAGCCGGTGATGCTGCCGAGCGAGCCGGTGCCGCCGTGGTTGTCCCAGACGTTGGCCACGTTGCCGTCCGGGCAGATGTAGTACCAGACCATCGTGACAAGGCGCGTGCCGGCTTCGATCAGGCGGCGCGCGAGGAGGATCGACTCGCCGTATTCATTTCGGCCGTAACGGTCGCGGATGTGGTCGGGTTCGCGCGTGAGATCGAAGGCGGCTTTGGCTTCGGACGACGTGAGCATGGCGAAGGCCTGCTCGCGGAAGCGGTCGAGGCCGGAACGGTTGGCGGCGCGCGTGAAGGGATCGTAGGACGGATTTCCAATCCGTCCGTCGCCTCGAGAAGATGATGCCAGGACGGACGGATTGTAAATCCGTCCTACGGCGCGCTCCTCATCCTCCAGCAACGTGAGCAGCCCCCGACGCGCCTGCAGCCGGCCGACGTCGAGGCTCGGGGGGAGTTCCATGCTGTGGGGCGGCGGACCTTCCACTTCACCGGGCGCCTGCAATTCCAGCGGGTCGTACTTCGGGCCGAGGAAACCGGCGTAGGTGCCGGTGTAGACGACGCCGTCGTGGCCGATCGGCCGCGGGACCGTGACGCTGGCCGGCATGACGCTCGGGGGACTGAACCGGGCGACGACCGAGCCCATGTTGGGAAAGTCGCGCCGGTTGCGGCGGTTGCGCGGCACGGCGAGCGTGTTGTTCACCTTGCCCGTGAGCGTGTGATAGACGCCGACCTCGTGCTGATTGCTCGGATGTGTAAATGAGCGGATCACGCACATCCTGTCGGCGTGCTGCGCCATCCGCGGCAACTGGTCGGTGAACTGAATGCCGGGGACGTTTGTCGAGATCGTGCCGAACTGGCTGCGGATGCCGTCGGGGGCGTCGGGCTTGGGGTCCCACATGTCCATCTGGGGCGGGCCGCCCCAGAGGTAGATGAGGATGCAGGATTTGGCTGAGCCGCTGCCGGCGAGGGGTGCGCCCTGGGACTCGGCGTGCAGCAACGAGGGGAGGGAGAGCGCGCCGATGCCGGCCTGTCCCAGACGGATCAATGCGTCGCGACGGTGGAGCATGCGGTAGGCCTTCCAAGGTCAGTACAAGTCTACTCGACCAAAACGCATTGTGCGATGTTGATGCGTGGGGAAAAGCGGCTTTCGTAGCCGAAGTCGCCAAGACTTCGGACAACTCCGATACCGACGCCCGAAGTCTTGGCGACTTCGGCTACGTGCAACAGGGCGCTCACTCCCGATACTCCGACTTCTTCGCGTACCCCGGCGACGGTTCATAATTCCCGCCAGGCAACTCCTCCCACGGAACGACGCCGATGCGATCGGCCCACTGCTGCCATTGCG
>CAZWGW010000507.1:3072-5766 GCA_964633565.1 uncultured Planctomycetaceae bacterium | reverse complement strand
ACAACCACAAGTTCGACCCGGTGACCCAGCAGGACTACTACCGCCTGCAGGCGGTGTTCGCCGCGGTCGACCGGGCCGACCGGCCGTATGACACCGATCCGGCGGTGCATCAGCAGCGACGGGTGCTCCTCGCGGAACAGCGCGAACTGCAGGACCGCAAGGGGGCGATCGACTCCGAGGTGCAGCGTCTGGCGGGCGAGGAGTTGAAGGACATCGACGCCCGGATCGCTGCCGTCGAGAAGCAGGGGAATGGCGAAGAACGGCCGGAATTCGGATATCACAGCCAGATCGAGCCGGACCAGGACCGGGTCAAATGGGTGCAGGTGGACCTTGACGCGCCAACGGAGATCGCGAAGGTCGTCTACGTCGGCTGTCACGACAACTTCAACAACATCGGCGCGGGGTTCGGGTTCCCGGTGCGGTACCGGATCGAGGCGTCGAACAATCCCGAGTTTGCCGTCGGCGTCGTCACGCTTGTTGATCGGACGGCGGAAGACGTGGCGAATCCGGGCGTGACGCCGCAAATCGTCAGTGTCCCGGACGCTTCAAGCGTCCGGGACACTTCGCCGATGCGCTACGTGCGCGTGACCGCCACGAAGCTCGCCCTGCGCCAGAACGACTACATCTTCGCACTGGCCGAACTGTCGGTGTTGACGCCAGATGGCACCAACGCCGCGCTCGGCAAGGCCGTCACGGCGCTCGACTCGATCGAGGCGCCAGTGCGCTGGCGGATGGCCAACCTCGTCGACGGCTACTACTACGGCGCCGCGCGCGATACGCAGTCGAAGGAGCAGCTTGCCAGGCTGCGCGAGCAGCGGCAGGCTGCTGTTGAGCGGGTGCTGTCCGCCGAGCAGAAACAACAACTCGAGAGTGTGACGACACGCCTGGGCGAACTCGACACCCGACTCAAACAGCTCCCTGCGCCGTTCGCGGTCTACTCGGCCGCAACGCAGTTCGCACCGCAGGGGAGCTTCCAATCGACGGGGGGGAAGTCGCGCGAGATCCGCGTGCTGCACCGGGGGAACATCCTCGACCCGCGGGAAGTCGCCACGCCCGGTGCGTTGCCGTTTGTGCCGGCATTGCCGACGAAGTTCGACCTCCCCGAGGCCCACACGGAAGGGGACCGCCGGACGGCGCTGGCGGAATGGATCGTCCACCCCGACAACCCGCTCACGTGGCGGTCGATTGTGAACCGCGTGTGGCAGCATCACTTCGGCCGGGGACTCGTCGATACCTCCAACGATTTCGGTCGGATGGGGGCGCAGCCGACGCACCTGGAGCTGCTCGACTGGCTGGCGGCCGAGTTCCGTGACAACGGCGGCTCGCTCAAGCACCTGCATCGGTTGATCTGCAACAGCGCGACGTATCGGCAGAGGAGTGGAGAGCAGGGAGCAGAGAGCAGAGAGCAGAGGAGTGGTGAAGTCGATCAACCATCAACCATCGACCATCAACCTGACTCGGACAACCTCTATCTGTCGCGGTTTCCGCGGCGGCGGCTGGAGGCGGAGGCGGTGCGCGATGCCGTGCTGGCAGTCAGCGGCAAGCTGGACCTGGCGATGTACGGTCCCGGGTTTCAGGATTTTGTGATCGAGAAGCCGGAGCACTCGCCGCACTATGAGTACGGGCTGTACGACCCGGAGGACCCGCGCGGGCACCGGCGGTCGATCTACCGGTTCATCGTCCGTTCGCAGCAGCAGCCGTTCATGACGACGCTGGACTGCGCCGACCCGTCGATGCAGGTCGACAAGCGGAACGAGACCGTCACGCCGCTGCAGGCGCTGACGCTGCTGAATAACAAGCTGATGGTGGCGATGTCGCGGCACTTTGCCGGGCGCGTCACGGGGATGGGGGGGACGACGGAGGAGCGCGTGACGGCGGCGTACCGGCTGGCGTTGGGGCGGGAGCCGTCGGCGGACGAGCGGGACGCGATGGCAAAGTACGCCGAAGAGTTCGGGATGGAGAACGCCTGCCGGGTGATTCTGAATCTGAATGAGTTTGTGTTTGTGGAATGACAATGAATCCTGACGCAATCCTTGCAGAAGTCCGGCGCGTCCGTGAAGAATACGCGCGACAGTTCCACGGCGACGTCCACGCAATGATGGAAGATCTGCGCCGGCGGCACGCCGAATCGAGCCGCCAATCGGTAACTCGTGAACCGAAGCGTCGGCGCAATGCACCCGTGACGTCAACCGGGAATGGCCTTGCATAGCGGTCGGACATTCGAGGCCGAGGATGATTGACGAACTGATCTTGGAGGCGACACTCCCTCGTGCCGTATGCCGACATGTTCGGGATGGAGAACGCCTGACGGGTGATACTGTTTGTGGATTGAAGAGAACCGCCAATGGCCCGCACGTTGAGCCTGTTTCTGACTGACGAACTCAGGAAGTTCGTCGACGAAAACTCCGGCGACGGGACACGCTTCGCCACTCCGAGTGAGTTTGTGCGCGCCGTTCTGCGCGAAAAGAAGGAGCGTCTGGAAGCCGCAAGGATTCGCGACGCCATCCTGGAAGGCTACCTGGATCTCACGAGCGGTCGGACAGTGGAGTATCAAGGCGACGTCCGGGCTCTCTTGAAACCATGAACCTGTCACCCCTGATCACCCGCCGCCACTTCCTTTTCCAGACCGGTCACGGTTTCGCCGGCCTGGCCCTGACGGCGATGCTGGCCGAACAGCGGGCGGCTGAAGCGGGT
>CAZWGW010000507.1:0-3062 GCA_964633565.1 uncultured Planctomycetaceae bacterium | reverse complement strand
ATGGCGGCGCTGCAATTCCGACCCAAAGCCAGGCGCGTCGTCCAGCTCTTCATGGCCGGCGCCGCCAGCCCCGTCGACACGTTCGACCACAAGCCCGAGCTGGAAAAACACCACGGCGAGGCGTCCGACTTCGGCGAGCACGTCGAAGCGTTTCAGAACGGCCTCGGGCCGTGGATGAAGTCGCCGTTCGCGTTCCGGCCGTTCGGCGAATGCGGCAAGTACCTCAGCGACCCCGTCGCGCCGCTGGGGGAGTGCGTCGACGATATCGCGTTCGTCCACAACATCGTCGGCAAGACCGGTGTCCACAGCGCGGCCACGTATCTGCAGGCGACTGGCTTCGACCGGCCCGGCTTCCCCGGCGCAGGCTGCTGGGTGAGCTACGCCCTCGGGTCGATGAACGAAAACCTCCCCACGTTCGTCGTCCTCCCCGATCATCGCGGGTTCGCCTCGAACGGGCCGAAGAACTGGGACTCCGCTTTCCTGCCGACGCAGCATCAGGGGACGGCTATTTACCCCGAGCGCGAGAACCCGATCGCCGACCTGTTCCCGCCGGAGGGGAACGGCTACATCACGCCGGAGAGCGAATCGGCCGGGCTGGACCTGCTGGGGCGGCTCAATCGCCGGTATTCCGATGCGCGCGCCGAAGATTCCCGGCTCGACGCCCGTATCCGGAGCTATGAACTCGCAGCGCGGATGCAACTTTCGGCCCCCGAGGCGCTCGACATCTCCGGTGAGCCGCAGCACATCCTCAAGCTGTACGGTCTTGACCACATCCCGTCGGAGTTCCCGACGGAGATCAGCCCGGTCGAGGAGACGGTCTACTTCAGCCGCAAGTGCCTCGCCGCGCGGCGGCTGCTGGAGCGGGGGGTGCGGTTCGTGCAGATCTGGTCGGGGAACGACAACGGCTTCCCCCGGCGCAACTGGGACTCGCACGAAGACATCGAACGGGACCACGGCCCGCTGGCGGCCGGCATGGCACGCGGAACGGCGGCGCTGATCCTCGACCTCAAGCAGCGCGGCCTTTTAGAGGACACGCTCATCCTGTGGACGACCGAGTTCGGCCGGATGCCGTCGACGCAGGGGTCCAAGGGGCGCGACCACAATCCGTACTGCTTCACCAACTGGCTGTGCGGCGGCGGCATCAGGGGGGGCGTGAGCTACGGCCCCTCCGACCAGTGGGGCTACAAGCCGCTCGACCGCGAGAACCCGACGCAGGTCTACGACATCCACGCCACGGTGCTGCGGCTGCTGGGGATCGACCACACGCAACTGACCGTGCGGCACAACGGGATCGACCGCCGGCTGACGGACGTGCACGGTCGGGTGATTGAAGAGATCGTCACGTGAATGAGTTCTCGGCAGTGTTGCGGGGAATTCACCGTGGCCACACGCGGCATTGCACGTCAAGCGACGAGAATTACGCGATCGGTCGCATGTGTCCGTTGAAGCCGATGCCGCGGAGAAAGACCCGCCCGCCGATCATGTCGACTTGGGCAGCCGGTACTCAGTCTCAATACTCAGCTCACCATCAGCCATGAGTTTCACCAGTTCTTCGATGTTGGCGCTGATGGACCCACCCAATTTCAGATTCTGCGTGTTCCTGATGGAAGTCAGTTCAAGCTGGACGTCGCCGACGCGGAGTTTCGAAGAGACATTCGCCAGAGACGCCAGCAGCAATTCGTGGCTGAATGCCGAAATGCGGGCCATCAGTTGCTGGTGAATCTCGCGGGCGCGCGCTCCCGCCCGTTTCAGCACGTCTTTGACCGTCGCGGTCGCCGATGCGTACGCCTCCTCGACCAGCTCCGAGCCGAATTCATACACTCTGGAAAATGCGGATGAGATCGCATCCCATGCTTCATTAACGAGTCCCAGAACAGTTGCTTCGGTCGGTGCGGCAACACCTGCGATGTTCCTGGCGCCAAGGTCGGCCGCCGCGTCAAGTGCTTTGCCAAGTGCTGCCGGGGTGACAATGACCGTTGCGTTCATGACTGTACCTCATTGACTCGATGTGGTTCATTGGACGCGTGTGGAAAGGGACATGTCGGCTTGCCCCGTGGGACTGACACATCCCATCGTTCGTCGCTCGTGATTTCCAGAATTGATCCGACATATGCGTCCACATACGCCATGTTCAGTCCAAATACGGCCAGGTCTGGTTGCGGATTTCTCGCCGTTTCGTAGAGGGTCTTAAGCAGGGCGTTAAACTCCCCGGTATCTGCCTTGCGCAGTTTCTCAAATCCCGACGCTTGTAATTCTCCGGCCAGTTCGTCGTCACCAAGAACCCACTTCAGGAGCTCGATCGACGCGTAGCGTCGGGCATCGGGCAGAGAGCTTGCTTCATCGCTGAGTATGTCTCGAGCCAGTCCGGCAATATGTGAAGCCCATCGAGCGACGTTCACAGTGGTGTCAGCAATCGGGGCACTTGTCCAATCGAAGGATTCGATCCACGTCAGCGATCTGTGGGCAGCCGAATGTGCTTCCCCAAACAACTTGCGCATTGACGACACGAGTGTACTGCCCAACGCCCAATCGCGAATGCGGCTCGTTACTTCGGCGGGTATCTCCTTCAGGTTCATGAATGACCCCTGCGGCTGAATCAGGAGCCAGTCACCCAATGTCAGCACAAGGTAGTTCGACCCGGCGGGGCGCTCGCCGCCGTGATAGAGATCGACGAGCCGTGTTACATGCATCCTCGGCACGCCCGACTCCTCATACCGCTTTCTCAGGGCCGCGAACATTGCTGGTTCGAGAGGAATGGAAATCATGTTGTAGCTCGGTCGACGCGACTCAACGTCCTTCTCACGTGTGCGGATGAGCACGGACAGTCTGCTCCCATCTTCCGACAGCCAATAGGGACAATTCGCCTGCCCCAGAGGCAGCAGAAACAGATCGCGGTTGATTTCGGACAACCAGAGATCATGGTCGAGTTTGAGTTCCAGCGGAGAATCGGAAATGGCGTCGGCAATCGCTGACATGACGGCACGACACTCGGTGTCGACGGCCAACACCCGTTCCGGAGATTTCCCTGTGAGCTGAATCGACCGTGCCGCCAGATCAACGAT
>CAZWGW010000506.1:0-5773 GCA_964633565.1 uncultured Planctomycetaceae bacterium | reverse complement strand
CGGGACCTCATGCTGGGGAAAAGCGCGACCCAGGCCACATCCAAGGCCCAACAGTTCATAACGCAATACAACGGCTTCCCCGACGCGGACACCACGGTCAACATCCCCCCCTTGACGGGGCCGTACGCCGGCGTCTCCGGGTGCGTGTCCGTCAGGCTCACGGACCAGCCAGACACCTATTTCGGGGGCTTCATCGGCGGCGGCGGAGTGTCGCAGGTGTCGACACGGTCTGTCGCCGGATTGCGCCCCAGCACGTCCGGCGCCGCGGTCGTGGTCCTGGACCCGGATCCGCCCAAGGTTGCCGTGCCGCTGATTTCAGGTGTCCTGCCGGCGTTGCCGTCTCTGGTGGGTGGCCTCGAACTGGAAGGACTGGGCACGGTGCGCGTTGATGGCGCCGTGCTGGTCAACACAAAATGGCGCGGTCTCGATGAGAACGGCGACGCGGTGGGAGAAGGGTCTTCGCCCCCGTGGGCGATCGCCAGTCTGAACCTGCTGGCGGCCGGCAGACTCCGGGCGAGAGATCTCCGAGTTGTGGGTGGCGTCGACAACCCGAATTACTATGTCAACTTCACGTCCGGCCTGCCCAGCCCACTTGCGGCCGGCAAGCTGCCGGTCAACGACCCATACCAGAGTCTCCCTGTCCCGACAGTGTCGGTGGATCCGACGAACGTCGTAGACGTTTACCGTGGAACCGTCAGTATTGCCGACCTGCCGTTGAGTCCGTGGCGCCAATTGAACCCGGGAACCTATGACTGGATCCAGGTTATCAGCGGAAACGTCATCTTTCGGCCGGGAGTCTACATCATCCGGGGCGCAAATCCGGTCACAGGCATTGGACTGAATCTGCCCGGCGGCTACGTCATCGCGGACGGAGTCATGTTTTATGTCACCGATTCCGCGACGTATTCCGCATCACAGGGACTACCGGACGCGGGAGACGGGGAAACGGTCCCTCCGCCCCCCGGCGCGCTCACGCTGGTCCCGAGCGTGGTGATCAACCTGGCGCACGTCTCCAGTTATTTCCGCGGACTCAACGATTCCAGCAGTCCCTTCAATCGGATGCTCGTGTATCAACGTCGCACGAGTCGCCGACCGGTGGTCGTGGCCTCCCTGCTGGGCAGCGGCGGCGAGGATGTGCGCGGCACGCTGTATGCAAAATGGGGCCACATCGTGCTGGCCACCTACGGCGACACAAACTCGCGGATTGTCGCCGGCACGGTCCGCATCGTTACGGATTTGTCGCTGACGATCGCCCCAATTACGCTTCTACCCCCGGCCCAGGACGTCTACCTGCTGCAATAGCACGCTCGAGCCTGCTCACTTGTCAGTACGGAACGGCGAGGCCGGCAGACCCGCCTTGTTTGACAGGTTCGGTTCCGCCTCTTCGTGCCAGGCGAAACGGACCGCCTTCGGTTCCTTGACCCCGTCGGCATGGACGACCACGACGTCGCCATTGATCTCCGCATCCGCCGCGACGAACTTCCCGTCGGCGCCGGCGATGGTGAAGTGCGTCAGCGGCTTTCCATCGCGCGAGACCAGCCCCCCGCCGACGTAGTCGAACGAAATCCGGATCGAGTCGCCGTCGACCTGCATCGACTTGTACAGCGGCCCGGAATAGACGAGGTCCTTGCGGCCGTAGTCCTTCGCCAGCGCCCACAATGCGAGGCGTTTGCCGACGTCCTGCTTGTTCCGTGGGTGGATGTCCGCGACGTTGCCGATGTCGACCGTGACGGCCATGCCGGTGTGCGGGACGCTGAGCGTCGCCTGCTGCGCCTCCCAGATGCCGGCGAGGCGCGTCCCGTCGCCTCCATAACGGTAGGGCGCCAGTTGCACAAAATAAAACGGCATCTCCGGGTCGTTCCAGATTGTGCGCCAGCCGCCGATCAGTGCCTTCATTTTCTCGTGATACAGCATCCCTTCGCCGTTGTTGGATTCCCCCTGATACCAGATCGCGCCACGGATCGAGTACGGGACGAGCGGAGCAATCATGCCGTTGTACAGCGCCAGCGCCGACTGGTGGTTGATCTGCCCCTGGTCATTCTTCGCGGGATATGAGGCAAGGTTGTCGGCAATGTCTTTCAGCGCCGGGACCTGCTGGAATCCCTCGGGGGGAGTCCACGGTTCAATCCGCGTGCCACCCCAGTTCGAGCCGATCAGGCCAATCGGCACGTCCAGTTGCTGGTGCAGTTCGCGGCCGAAGAAGTAACCGACCGCGGTGAAATCACCCACCGTCTGGGGCGAACAGACCTGCCAGCCGCCGGTCGCCACGTCCGGCTGCGGCGTCTCGGCGGGGACGTGCGGCACCTTGATGTGGCGGATCCCGGGAAAGTCGGCCGCGGCCCGCTCCTGGTCCGGATTGTCCGAGGCATTGACGGTCCACTCCATGTTGGACTGGCCGGAGCAGAGCCAGACTTCGCCGATCAGCACATTCCTGATCTCTACGGTGCTGGTCCCTTTGACCGTCAGCATGTAAGGACCGCCGGCCGGCATGGCGGGCAGATGCGCGAGCCACCGTCCTTCGCCGTCCGCACGCACCGAGAAATCGGCTCCTCCCAGCGACACGGTGACGGTGCTGCCGGCGTCATCCCAGCCCCAGATGGGGACTTTCCGGTCACGCTGCAGGACCATGTTGTCGCCGATGATCGAAGGGAGCCTGACCGCCGCATCGACGGCCGTCGCCGCCGCGAGCAGCAGCAAACACCCGAACAGACCCGACACAACCGCGCACCGTCGCTGCAGAATCATGTTGTCTCCTCTCATCAGTTGCATCGCCGCGAAACCCGCAAACTAACGGGAGCGGATGGTAACCGATGGCGGGGGCGCGAGAACAGTGTCGGCGGCTGCCGCGGGGACGGAGTCGCGGTCCATGAAGTACACAAACGGCGCGATCACAGCCGCGATCGCCGGCACGTCGTGGTAGTGCGGCCAGTTATGGTGGCGCCCGACCAGCTCGGTGACGTCGACTTCCCCGGCCCTGACGGCCAGCCAGCCGAGGCGCTCGCGGTCTCCGTCCGTGAATCCGACGTTGGCCAGCGAAGGTCGCGAGAACGGCCGGGTCAGCGGATAGAACTGCAGCGCCAAGTCGCACCGGTTGCGGAGATTCAGGACGTCGCCGCGACACAGGGCGCGATCGTAGTGGGAACCGGGGTTGAGCCAATGATGGTCGACGGCCGCCGCCGCCAGGACGCTGCGCAGCGGGCGGGCGCCCACGTTGCCGGTGAAGACCAGGTCCTGCACGACTCCACCTCCGGCGAGATGCATGGCCGACAATGCCACCCGCGCTCCGTGGCTGTGACCGATGACGCATACGGGGGACGACTCCGGCAACTGCGAGATCAGATGCGCCAGGTGGAACCCGTTGTACTCGGCCCGTTCCCCGCGGACGTTGACGTCGACCGCAAAGCAGTGCGTGTACGGCCCACCGCTGGCCCAGGTGAAGAAGATCACGTGCAGCGGCCTCTCGGGAGCCGCACTGCGAATCCAGGCATACGCGGCCCGCGAGTCCTCCACGTGCCAGTTCCAGTCGACAAAGCTGCCGTGCACCATGATGCACACCGGCACACCCGGGGTCAGTTCCGCCTGCAAGGCGGCGGCATCGCTGGCGACCAGACTGCCGTCTTCCTGTTTCCGGCAATAGGCCAGACCGTAGGGGCTGCGCTGCAGCCGATGCTGTGAAGCGTGGCGGCTGCTGACGATCCAGTACGACGTCCCGGTTGTGGCCGGAACTTCCGGCAACACTGACGGCGCTGAGAGCGCCGGACCTGAGGATTGTGCCGGGGCAACCGTGAGCGGCTCGCCTGCCGCCGCGACGGTCGCCAGCGCCAGCCACGCGCCGGCCAACCAGGCCATCGCGCACGAGAGTCGACAGAAGGCGGTGCGGAAGTTCTGCGGCATGACTCGACGGGGGAGGATGCGGCCGGACAGGGGCCGCCTGACGGCAGTTTATCCTGTATCGGCCGGTCCCGCCGAAAAAGCAACCGCCCGGTCAGAATGCAACTCAGAAGGGGCGATTGGCGGACGGTCTGGAGCGTTCCGGCATCGCCTAGCAGGCCTGCCGGTCGGACGGCGCGACGCGTCCGCGCGGATCGTGTGTGATAACTAAGGGAATCGGGCTGCGCCGAACGATCCGGTTTGAGCGAACCGTCAAAACTGCCGGCGCTGCCGCGACGACGGAATACTCAACGCCTTGCGGTACTTCGTCACAGTCCGCCGGGCCAACTGGTAACCCTGCTTGGCGAGTTCCTCCACGAGCGCATCGTCGCTGAGCGGGTCCCGCTTATTCTCGTTGTCGACCAGTTCCTTGAGCTTGAGCCGGACAATGTCCCAGGCGACTTCCTCCCCCTCTGCCGTTGTGGTGCCGCCGCCGAAAAACCGCTTCAGCGGAAAGATCCCGCGTGGCGTTTCGATGTGCTTGCCGTCGACGGCGCGCGACACCGTCGTGACATGCACGTGCACGACGTCCGCGATCTGCTGCATCTTGAGCGGCGCGATGTGTTCGGGACCCAGGTCCAGAAACGCCGTCTGGTGGTCCACGATCGCCTGCGCCACACGGCGCAGCGTGTTGTATCGCTGCTCAATCGATTCAATCAGCCAGCGGGCCGACTCGATCTTTTTCCGGATGAACTCCCTGGTCTTCGGGTCGGGGTTCTGCTCCAGCATCTGCAGGAAGGTGCGGCTGATTCGCAACTGCGGGACGTGCTCGTCGACGAGCCGCACCACATATTTGCCGTTCTCGTCCTTCTCCACGGCCAGGTCCGGCTCCACATGCTGCACGTTCGGTTCGGAAAACCCCTGCCCGGGATTGATCGTGAACGTCTTGAGTTCGTCGATGGCGGCCTTGATGTCGTCCATCGAATAACCGGTCTTGCGCTCGATCAATTGCAGCCGGTTGTGCAGAAAGTCGTCGTAATGCGAGGTCAACAGCGTCGTCAGGATGTCCCGCAGCGGCGTATGCGGCGTGATCTGCAGCAGCAGCGACTCCTTGAGGTCACGGGCGCCGACGCCCGGCGGATCGAGACGCTGGATCAGCCGCAGGGCCTCCTCGGCTTCGGCCAGGGAGACGTCGCCGGCCACTTGTGCAATCTCCGGCAGCGAACTCTGCAGTCGGCCGTTGTGGTCGAGGTTCTGGATCAGGTACTCCCCGAACCGGCGCACGTTGGGGTTGCAGTCGAAATAGCCGAACTGTTCGAGCAGGTAGTCGTGCAGCGTTTGCGGGCGCGACGCGGCATTCGCCATCACGTCGTGCTGCCGGTCCCCCTCCTCGTCGACACGGTTGCCCGAGGGCTTCGAGCCGGACGTGTAATTGTCGTCCGGCCACTCCTGTGAGATTTCCAGCAGTCGTTCAAAATCCGACGCGCTGTTCTCGTCTCCGGCGTTGAGTTCGCGCTGTTCGACCTCCTTCTGCGGCGGCGGCGTCTCGAGTTCATAGGCCCCGTTGGACTCAGCCCGCGCCTCGCCCGTTCCTCCCTCGTCCGGCTCGTCAGCCCCCTGCTCCAGGACGACGTTTTCCGTCAGTTCCTGCTCGATCCGCTCCTGCAGCGCCATCAGCGGCAACTGGAGGATCTCCATGGACTGAATCATGCGCGGCGCCAGCTTCATCTGCTGGCTCATCCTCATCTGTTGTGTGAGGCCGAGGTGCATGGTTCAGGTCGAGTGGGTAGTGGGTAGCGGGTGGTGGGTCGTGGGTGGTGGGTCGTGGCGACGACGTACGGTGGGTGGTGCCTGTTTACCTGGCTTCCCACTACTCACTAATCACTACCCACGTTCTCAAAAT
>CAZWGW010000505.1:0-5780 GCA_964633565.1 uncultured Planctomycetaceae bacterium | reverse complement strand
ACTCTCGAAGAATTTGCGGTCGAGCCAGGCATTCAGCCGCGTGACTTCCGAGGCGAATGAGCCAAGCTGCTGCACCATCGTGTTGACGGTCCGCGCTGTGCGAAGGAACTCCCCTTCGAGAGGTCCTTCGTCGGTGCCGAGTTCCATGGATTGAGACAGGTCCCCCTTGGCCACCGCCCCGATGACGCGGGCGGTTTCCGTGACCGGGTGCACCAGATCGTCAATCAGGCCGTTGATCGAATGGACGCGCTGCGCCCAGGCCCCGGACGTTCCCGCCAGCGAAATGCGCTGCGCGATTTTCCCCTGCTTTCCCACGACACGGCTGATCCGGTCAACTTCATCCGTCTGCTTCGCCATCAGCTCGACGAAGTCGTTGAAGGCATCGGCCACCTTGCCCGCCACGCCCGTCCATTCCACCGGCAACCGGACCGAAAGGTCCCCTTTCTTCAGTGCGGTAAGCGCACTGAGCAACTGCCTTTCATCCACGGCATCGCCAGCGCCACTGTGCCCGTTCTGAGGCTTGCCCCCGTTGCTTGAAGTCAGTTCCTGGCCATTCATACCGGCTGTTTTCACCTTGCTGCCGGCTCTCGAACGCGCTCCCTTGGCACGACTGCCCACCCGTCCACCATTGCTGCGGCCGGCAGGTTTGCGTGCGACAATCGAACCGGTGGGCATGGCATGCTCCCTCAGGAGATCCGTAAAACAGGCAGCAAAACGCGGCACAATTCGACGCTGGGAAAGTCGAAAGTCTAGTCCGCCGTCGGAGCGGCCGACAATCACCCGTGCCGAAACTCGCAATTCACGGGGTCGGACATCGGGAAAACCCCGATAAGCGTTGCCGCAACGGCTCCATCAGCGGCGCGGCGGCAATTGTACGTCACTTGCGCCGACGGTTTTTTTCCCAGATTGCAGTCAGGATCAGGCCATAGGCCAGCAGGCGGATTAAGTAATACCCCGCGGTGTCCTCATGCGCCGGACCGGCAACCCCGATGCGAATGCGATTGATCGCCTCGATCCAGAACGACAACGCAAAGTAGAGAAAGAATCGATCCCGGGTGCTCTTCCAGAAACGGATGAAGAACACTCCAATCGCCATCGAGGCCAACGCGATCGCGCCCGTTAACATGTCCTGCATGGCGACCTCACTCATGTTCCCAGATCAGGCCGAACAACAGCAGGCACGGCGCCACCAGGGCGGACACCAGCCGCCACATCGACAGATCCACATCCGTAAACGCGATGCGATCCAGCACGAGGAGCAGGTTATTGACGGAAAGGCCGACGAAGCACAGCCCGCTCCAGAACAGAAGTCGATGCCGGTGCCGGAAATAGCCGCGCAGCAGCAGTCCGGCGCACAGCACGGCTGTCAGGAAGCACAGCGTGTAAATGATCTGCGCCATGTCATGGGTCCTGTCGAATGCGGAAGGCGTCTGCGAACTGCTGCGCCTTTTTCTCGACGGTGGAATGAATGAGGTTGGTGACTTCCTTCAGGTGCGCGGTGTAAACGTCGGCCAGCCGATCGATCATCTCGCGCATTTCCTGCGAGCCGGGCTCGTATACGTAGGACTGTGGTGTGCCGGTGATGGCGCGAATCACGCTCGCGGCATGCAGCGCGGACAACAATTCGCCAGCCGCTTTCTCTCCGATGTACAGCCTGCGTGCCACTTGTGTGGCGTCCCAGGCAGAATGCGGCGCATTGTGCAACAGCAGCATGGCCTCCAGATAAGGCACGGAGCTGATGCTCGTGAGCACGAATCGCCGGATGTCGTCGGGCACCGCTTCCCGCATCATGTCCCTCGATCAGGCATGCGCCTCGACCTGGAATTGCCGGCTGGCGCTGCTGCTCGTCGTCGGTGTGTGGTGACTTTCTCTGGAACCGAGTGCGAGGCCGCGTCGGGAACTGGATCCCGGTTTCCGCAGAGCGAGTGCAGGTTAACAGACAGGACCCGATCGTCCAGAATGAAATCGCCCTCTTCGAGGATTCCGGCGAGGTTGATGCCGAATGTCGGCGTGGACATCGCGGAGCGGAACCGGGCCGACGTGCCGCGACGACCCGCAGAAGCCCCGCGTGTCATGCCCGTCGGTGCCTGAGTGATGGCCGACGCCGGATACCGGCATGAGGGAATATCCCGGTTGCGCCAGCAATCGTGCCCGGTTAAGTTCTCCTCTCCACGTGGCTGGGGCAGTTGAATCATGCGTCACTTCATGTCGGCCATCCGGAAAGCCGTCAGGGACTTCTCCGACGACGAGTGCATGACGAGCGGGGCGGCGATCGCCTATTACACGATCTTTTCGCTCCCCCCACTGCTGGTGGTCGTGTTCTTCGTCGCCGGCCAGTTCGGAGTCTCGGAACAGACGATTGACCGCGTCATCAAGGACCAGCTCGGAATGCCGCTGACGGACGAACAGACGCAACAGGCGGCCGAGGGAGGAATAGGCGACGGGGCGATCGTCGAGCGGCTCGGTCCGCTGGGCAAGGTCATCGGCATCGCCATCCTGGTCTTTTCCGCCACGGGAGTCTTCGCGCAACTGCAGTTTGCGCTCAACCGCGCGTGGGAAGTCGAGGCGGACCCTCGCCGGGGGGGCGTGCTCCATTTCTTACTGAAGCGATTGCTCTCGCTCGGCATGATTATCGTCATTGCGTTTCTGCTCCTCGTCTCGTTCGTGCTGACAACAATGATCGACGAAGTGGTGCAGTCCGTGCTCGGCATGAAACCAGGACCGGCGGGCCTGGTGGCGGGAGTAGCCCTCAACAGCATCGTCACGCTGGCGGTGGGTACGTTGCTGTTCGCGGCCATGTTCAATGTGCTGCCCGATGCGCGCATGCGCTGGCGCGACACATGGGTGGGCGCGGGGTTGACAGCCTTTCTGTTCGTGGTCGGCAAAGCACTGATCGGACTCTACCTGAATTACGCGGATGTCGGCTCGGCCTGGGGGGGCGCTGCGGCAGCGATGATCGCGCTACTGGTCTGGGTCTATTATTCCGTGCTGATCGTCTTGTTCGGCGCGGAACTGACGCAGGCCTGGGCCAGCCGGGTCGGCGCCGGCATCGAACCGGAGCAAGGCGCCGTAAGGATCGTGGAGGAGAAGCACCGTGTCGAGGCGGGCAGTACTTGAGGCCGAATCACTCATTGAAGGGAACATCCGGTGACGACGTCGACAAAGGCAGAACTGCGATCGAAGCGCTGCCGGCCGTGCGAGGGGGGAACGCCGCCGCTGACGTACGAGGAGGCGCGTCACCACCTCGAAGAACTTGGCGGCTGGAACCTGGCCGACGGCGGCGCGAGCATCCGCCGCGAATGGGATCTGGAGAACTTTGCGGCCGGCATGGCGTTTCTCGCCCGCGTGGCGGGCATCGCCGAACGGGAGCAGCATCACCCGGATCTGCATCTGACGAGCTACCGGCACGTGGCGATTGAACTCACCACGCACGCGATCGGCGGACTCTCCGAGAACGACTTCATCGTCGCGGCAAAGATCGACGAAGTCCCGGTGAAGCTGAAGCAGTGAAGCTCTGCTCAACGACTCAAATCGCGTCGCGCGACAGCATCCGCTGCCCGCGCTGATGCCTGTGCGAGTCAAGCTGACTGCGGCAGCAACGGCGCACCAGGAACCCCAGCCGCGACAGCGTTTCATCGCTGAGGAACTCGAGCCGTCCGCAGACGTCCGCCGACAGGAATGGCAGCGAGGAGAGGCAGACCAGGTCGATCAGGTCCTCGCGGGACATCAGGACGATTTCGTGGTCCTGCAGGTTCGCAATGGCCGTGCGGACCGGGCCCGGGTGCGGGAGCACAACTGCCATACCGTCCTGGCGAATTGACTGTCCGGGGCGAGCGGAGCCTGCGTCGTGTGATGGCTGGGCCGATGGGATTGTCGCGCACGACTCGATGGCACGTCGTCTGGCGTTCGGAGCGATCAAGACAGGTCCTCTCCTGGACTCATTTTCAAGGCATGCGGCTCAGGCGACATCGATGGAATTAACGATGCGACAATCGTTGTTCCCGTCCCGGACGAGGATCTGGGCCAGTTGTTTGGCGTAGTAAGTGCGCACGCGTCCGTCCAGACGGATGGCGCCGTCCTGTTCGCTGACGCGGACCGATCGCAGGTCGGCGTAAGGACTGTGCTGCAGCCGCCGCTGCAGGTACTGCGCAACTGTGGCGACCGGGGATCGGCGCGCCGTGGCCGTCGCACGTGGTGCGACAAGGCATGCGCTGGCGTGTGACATCACGTACCTCCCTGTGCGAGAAGAAGCCTGGTTGTTTCGTCGGGATCACAAGTGACGGGGACGTCATTCTGGCTCGGAGTGAATAAAGGGCAACTGGAGTCTTCCGAAATACGCCGTAAGAGTGAAGGAGCGCCAGGCCCTCGGAAGAAACCCGTCCCGGTATCAGTGGATTCCCGATAACGTGCCCACAAGTACTGCAACTTCAGGAGAGGGCAGCATCGTAGCGGCGCCTCGTGCTTCAAACCGTGGCCGATGCGCGAACCGCCATTGTTCGCGTGCTCAGGGAGCGTGGATTTGATCCGGACAACGGCAAGCAACTTCATCCGCTGGATGGCGTCGGGCGAATTCGTGCCACATGCCATCATCGCGTTCCGGAATCAGCACTCAACCAGGTGAGCGACTTTGGAGGCGCTTTGGCAGCGGAGGTTCCCTGCACTCCCCGAAGCATCTATCACAGTGCGGCACAAGTTGTCGCGTCCAGTCAAGCCGCGTCACTTCGCATGAAAATCCGCGAGTCAAACCGAACGATGCGCCGGCCGCCGTCGGCCGTCCTCAGCGGGGCTCGTGCCGGGGGTCCCCGCTGAGGAGGGACGACGGCGAGCATGCACCGCCTGCATTCAGCTACATGTAGCGGCTGGATCGAAATCCGCGTTGCGCGGGAGACCGGCGATTTGGCACGCTCTGCGACAACGTGTCGCGCCGCAACTGATTGGGATGGCAGAATCTGCTCCCGAATGCAGCGCCGCGGCATGCCGGATCACGTGTCGTTTGTGCGGTAGTTGCCAATGGGCCGGATATGGTCCAGCGGAATGCGCGGCGTTCAACCCGACTGTGCGGGCGGTCGACGAAGTCAGCCGCATCCCCAAGGGAGGCGACCCGCAGATGGAATCGCGTCGGCCGAACGATTCACAGTGTGAGACGTCGGCGACAACGTTGCTGTTGACGGTTGCCGATGTGGCGCACCTGTTGGGAATCTCGACGAGGAGTGTGTGGCGGATGTGTCGTGCGAGGAGGATTCCGCAACCGTTGCGACTCGGACGAGCAACACGCTGGCGACGTGTGGAGTTGGCAACGTGGGTGGCGGACGGATGCCCGGCCTGGAATTGCGAGGAAGAGCAGCGTTGCGCTGCGTCAGATCGACTCGGTCGCGGAGCCACAGCGGCGAACAAAAGCGGGAATACGCACAGCTAACGGCAGGAGTCATGCGCATGTTGCTGAAGCCGTGCCAGGTGGCCGACCGGTTGAATGTGTCCTTGAGCACGGTCTACGGCCTCATCGAATCCAAAAGACTTGCCTGCTATCGCATCGGACAAGGTCGGGGGGCCGTGCGTGTGAGCGAGGATGACCTCGCGGCGTATCTGCAGCACTGCCGGAGCGAACAGACCGTCGCGCCGGTGCGGAAGCTGCACCGGCGGCGGCTGAATCACATTCGGCTCTAACTGGCGGCGCGGCCCAGCACATCGCGCAGGAAGGTTGGATTCTGGGAGACATGCGAATAGACGCGGCCGAGCATCGTCGTGTCGGCATGCCCCATCAGCGTCTAGACGATCATGGA
>CAZWGW010000504.1:0-5784 GCA_964633565.1 uncultured Planctomycetaceae bacterium | reverse complement strand
CATCAAGGAGGATGCCATGCGGGGTCCGGGACAGATCGCGCGGGTGCTGAGTGCGACGCTGCTGTGCGTCAGCCTGGCTGCGCTGCAGGCCCTCGCGAAGGACAGAACGACCCGTAGAGTTACTGAAGGACCGATCGTACAGCCCGAACCGCAGCAGGACGACGCCACGCTGCACGCCGTGCAGTGCGTCGGGACGCAGCTCGCCTGGGCGGTGGGGGAACACGGGTCGATCTGGAAAACGGCGGATGGCGGCCGGACCTGGACCTTCGCCAATGCGCCGGTCGATTGTTCACTCCGCAGCGTCTGCTTCCTCACCGACAAGATCGGATGGGTGGTCGGGGGCGGCATCTCGCCCTACACGCGCCGCGACTGGGGGATCGTGCTGGGCACGCAGAATGGCGGCCTCACGTGGGAGATCGTGACTTGGAAGACAGTCCCCTGGCTGCACCACGTCAAGTTCTTCGGTCTGGAGTATGGCATCGCACTGGGTGAGGCGTCGCCTCAATTTCCGAGCGGCGTGCTCCTCACCCAGGATGGCGGCAAAACGTGGCAGCCGATGCGGGGCGACGCGGGGCAGAGTTGGCGCACCGGAGATTTCGTCGACGAGAACACCGGATATCTCGGCGGGCCGCGCGGCGAACACGCCCCGGTCGGCGGCGGCAAACTGCTGCCGCGGAGTATGACGACGCTCGGCCTGCGCGCCGTTCACGCCATCGCGCTGCAGCCCGACAGCAGCGGCTGGATGGTCGGAGACGGCGGGCTGGCGCTGTTCACGCGCACGGCCGGCGCGGCCTGGGAAGAGCCGTTGCAGTCCCTGCCGCGCGAACTGCGCGATTTCGTCGACTTTCGCGCGGTCGCCTGCCGTGGCAATCGGGTGTGGCTGGCCGGCTCGCCGGGGAGCGCCGTCTGGCATTCGCCCGATGGCGGGCGGACCTGGAAACCGTCTGCGACCGGCGACCCCGCGCCGATCGAATCGTTGTCGTTTTCGTCCGATACTTATGGCTGCGCCGTCGGGGCGTTCGGCAAGATGCTCGTCACCGATGACGGTGGCGCGACGTGGACCGCCGCGCGGGGCGGCAACCGGCGCGGGGCGCTGCTGGCCTTGCACGCCGACGCCAGCCGCGCGCCGTTGCGGTTGGTGACCAGACTGTCCGCGGAACAGGGATATCGCTCGGCCGTGGCGCTGGTCGCCCGGCGCGACGTTGGACCCGACGGCCATCTCGCAGCCGGGATCGACCTGCAATTGCAGGACGCGGTCGTCACGGCCGGGGGCTGCGATTCGGAAATCGGCTGGCGGTTGCCGCTGGCGGCGCCGGGACTCGATCGGGACTACCAGAAGTTGACCGAGGAGTGGATGTTGCTGACCGACGGACGCTTGCCCCAGGTAATGCTGGGGAGCCTTGTCGCGCAACTGCGGACCTGGCGGCCGGACGTGGTTGTGATTGACGAGGCGGGGGAGGACGACGCGGCGGCGAAACTGCTCAGACAGGCGATGGAACTCGCCGTTGCGCAGGCGGCCGATCCGGCGCGGTATCCGGAACAGACAACGCTGGCCGCATTGCGGCCGTGGATGGTGAAGAAGGTGTTCGTCCGGCTCCCGTCCGGCAATGCCGGAAGTGTGACCGTTGATCCGCACGAGATCGTCCCCCGGCAGGGCAAGACGCTGGCGATGGCGGCCGCGGGGGCCATCGCGCGGCTGGACGGCGTCGCCGCCGATGACCGCAAGGAGGACTACTCGTTGATCTTCAACGGGGTTGACGGATCGGGCTGGAATCCCGAATCAGCGGGCGGGATCGTGAATCCCGCTTCATCCCCGGGTGGAGCCGGCATCACAACCACCGGCCGGGACTTCTTCGGCGGTTTGTCGCTCGCGCCCGGAGGCGAAGCGCGGCGGGCCCTGCCCCCCATCACCCAGCTCGACTACGAGGAGTTGGAGCGACGCGCGCAGCACCAGCGCAATTTCGAGGCCTGGTCCCGCAGCGCGCTCGATGACGAGGGGCAGGCGTCACAGCTCATCGCGCAGCTCGGCGATGTGATCAATGGCGCGCCCAAAGACCAGGCCGCGCTGCAGCTTGCAGCGCTCGCTGAGCAGTACAAGCGGCGTTCCCGGTGGCAGTTGGCCGAAGACACGCTCATCGAACTTGTTCAGCGCTATCCGCGGGAGCCGGTGGCGCTGGACGCGATGCAGTGGTTGCTGGCGTTGTGGACCAGCCAGGAAATGGGTTGGCAGCGTCTCGCCGCAATGTCGATCGATCGCAGCCAGGTCACGATCAACGCCGGCGTCGCGCAGTCCGCGGTGATGCAGGCCCAGCAGTTATTTCAACAGGAGGGGGGCATCTCCAGCCTCCAGGAACTGGCCCGCACGCAGAACTCACCGCTCTCGATCCAGCCGCTCGGCGGACAGATTGAGCTCAACGGCCAGGGGGGACAGCGGCAGCTTGAATCGTCGCGGTGGTGGGATCAGGCGCGGCGGCTGGCATCGACCATCGAGCGGACCGATCCGCAGTTCTACCGTGATCCCGAGGTGCAGTTCACATACGCGGCGTTGCTCAGGAATCGCGGGCAGTATCAGCAGGCGGACGAGATCTACCGGAATTACATGAACGACAGCGACCGGCACTGGCAACGGACGGCCCGCGGCGAGATGTGGGTGCTCGGCGGCGCCACGCAGTCGCCCAAGCCGGTCGTGCGGTGTCACCGGGTCGACGCGCCGCCGGTGCTCGACGGCGTGCTCAGCGACGTCTGCTGGCAGGATGCGATGGAGATCCGGCTGATGCCGGATGACGGCAGCGACGCCGGCCAACCGGACCAGTTCATTGAGACACAGGGCTTCACGGCCGACAGCCAGGCCGTTACGGACGAGGCTGGTGGTGACGAACCGCGTCCGCTGGTGATGCTGGCCTGTGACGCGAAGTACCTCTATTTCGCGGCAAGCGTCCCGCGCAGCGCAGCGCAGCCAAACGACGCGCCGGCCTACCCGGGCCGCACGCATGACGCCGACCTGGCTGGATACGACCAGATCAGCCTGCTCCTCGACGTCGACCGCGACTACGCGACCTATTACCGGTTCGACGTCGATTCGCGTGCGCAGACGCGCGAGGCATGCTGGGTTGACCAGAAATGGGACCCGACCTGGTATGTGGCCTGCGACAGCGATCCGCGGCGATGGACGGTAGAGGCAGCCATCCCGATGCAGGCCATCGTTCCCGCGCCCCCCGGAAAAGGGCAGACCTGGGCGGCCGGCGTCGTGCGGACGATGCCGGCGGAAGGCGTGCAGAGCTGGACTCACCCGACCGGCTCCGTGCCGCGCCCGGTCACGTTCGGGCTGGTGCGCTTTGATTGACGGTCATGCGCCATTCTCTGCCGTTTCCGTGTCTCTGAGGTGCTCCGTGCTTTGCACCGCAGAGTCGCGGAAGGCGCAGAGGGATCAAGTCGCCACTGCCGGTTTATAGACATTGCGTCTTCAATTGCGCGTGGTTACGATGTCTCCTGTTGGTCCGCTGAATGCCGCGCGAGTTTCCGCGATCAAGGCGAATTGCGGATTCAAGGGGGAGGTGGCGGATGCTCAAGATCATCGTGGCGCTGCAGATACTTGCCTGCGGTCAACAGGATGCGGAGACCGCCCCCAAACGGCCACGCTGGCTCGACCTCGCTCAGGCGCACATCAGGGAGTGCGAAGTCTTCCCCACCGATGATCCATCGCGACCCTGCCGGTTCGAGATGGAACCGGTGTTTCATCACGTGCAGAGCGTGCGCGGCCGCGCGGTCGGTTCGGTCTTCGTCTGCCTCGAAGAATCGGGCCGTCCGGCCGCCATCGGCGACGTGTTCTTTCTCCCGTCCGGCAAGGAGCACGATCTCTATTCCGAATGGCACTCGCTGGCCTCCGGCCCCCTCACGCTGAAATGGAACGGCGTCACGCGGATGGCGGCCGAGACCGCCGGGTTATCGTGGCAGCCGATCCCGGACGCCATGCGGCCGGCTGAAGGTCTGCCGCAACGCGAACGGCAGGTCCGGCAACTCGCCCGACGATTCACGGCTCACCTGATCAATCGCGAACAGGACAAGTACGAGCTTCGTCGATTGTCAACGCCTTTGTATCAATACGAGAGCGAACAGAACGCCGACTTTCTGAACGGCGCGGTGTTCACGTTCTGCCAGGAAACGGACCCCGAGCTGTTGCTGGTGATCGAGTTGCGGCGGGACGGGGGAGAACCGCAGTGGATGTATGCGGCCGGCGCGTTCTCGAACCTCAGTCTCTTTCTGCAGCTTGACGGGACCGAGGTCTGGAGCGCGGATCCCCCCGGTTTCGCCGGGAATGGTCCGCACGTGGGGGGCCGCATGCAGCACGTCGTGCTGCCGGCGGAAGAAGCGGCGACGGAGGAGGCGGCTCCCTGACCGAAGTGCCAAACGGGGCGCGCAATCAACCGCCGCGCCGCAGCACGCGCGCGGCCGGGTCCTGCTTGTAGAAGTCGCGCAGTACGGCATATAGCTCCTCGTGGCGGCGCTCCAGCCGGACCGGCTCCTGAAAAAACGTCTCCGTCGCCACGGCGAAGAACTCCGCGCGGCTCTCCGCGCCGTAGCAGTCCAGCAGTGTGTACTGCCCGCCGACGCAGTCCCGCTGCAGGCGCCCGTATTCGCGCGACGTCACGGCCTCCCAGCGGCGGGCCTGCCCGCCTGTCTCCATCGGGGGCGTGCCGTCCGCAGTCCGGCCGTTGAGCGTGTCCAATTCATGCGCGAACTCGTGAAACACGAGGTTCGAGCCGCGCGTCTCCCGGCGTCCTCCCGCCAGCACGTCGGGCCAGGAAAGGATGATCGGCCCGCGATACCAGTTCTCACCCAGCCGGTGCGAGCGCCCCTCGATGACGAACCCGCCGCTGATCGTGAACTGGTCCTTGACCTTGTAGGCGTCCGGATAAACCAAGATCGACAGCGTGCGGTCGTACCACGACAGGTCCAGCCCGAGCAGCAGGTAGCACGCCTGTGCCGCAATCGTAACCCGCATCTCATCCGTCAGTTCCAGACCGTACACTCCTTCCCAGTTCTTCTCGGCGACGAAGATCTGCACGTCGCGCCGCAGCCGCTCCCGTTCTTCCGGAGTCAGCAATTCGTATTGCCGGAAATTGTCGCGGATGGACGCCTCCCATTCCGGCGGGAACGGTCTCGCGAGGATCTTCCGGCGGCGGCGGTGTTTGAGCCAGGCGAACACGGAACGTCTCGATCAAGCCGTTGAGGGGTCCTGCCGTCCCCGTCCCGGCAGGCCGCAAGATGGTATTCTTCATCTGTCGTTTTGGCATCCGTGCGTTCGCGCATTTGCGATCTCCATGAACGTCGCCCCACTCCTCTGTCTGCTGCTGTTGCTGCCCGGCCAGGTTGCGCCGACCGGGGACGACGTCGCGGACCGGCTACGCAGGTTCGAGGCGGCCGCGGCCCATATGCACGACGCATATGCCGACCCCCGGAAGACGGATGCCGCCATCGACGCCATGACGCGGTATCTGGCGGACGAATCCCGCAGGGGACATCCGGATCAGTACTCCGCTCTGGCGTATCAGTTGCGCGGCCAGTTACGGCTGAATCAGGGGCGTGCGGAGACGGCTCTGGCGGACTTCGACCAGTCGCTCGCCATCTGGCCAGATAATTTCAGCGTGTTGTTCTCGCGAGCGGATGCACTTGCCGCGCTGGGGAGCACTGACGAAGCCGCTGCGGTCCGTCACGCGGCAGAGGACCGGATGCGCGAGCTCGAGTACAGCGGCGACTGGCTGGACACGCTGCCTGATGGGACTG
>CAZWGW010000503.1:0-5790 GCA_964633565.1 uncultured Planctomycetaceae bacterium | reverse complement strand
CAGCCGCTGCTGCACGGGGTCGGCCGCCGCCGTCAGTTCGGGATGCCACTGCACCGCGATCAGCCACGGATGGTCAGACATCTCGGCCGCTTCGATCGTGCCGTCCGGCGCGTGGGCGACAACCCGCAGTCCCCCGGCCGGCCGGCGCACGGCCTGATGGTGCCATGTCGCCGCCGTGAACTCCCGTTCTCCCAGGATCCGTCCCAGCCGCGAATCCGCGTCGACCTGCACGGAGTGCTCGGCCGGCTCTCCCGGCGGGAGCCGGTGCGGGACCGTTTCGCCGACGACGTCGGGGAGGTGCTCGATCAGCGTCCCCCCCAGAGCGACGTTGAGGGTCTGCATGCCGCGGCAGATGCCGAGTACCGGACGGCGCACCGTGACGGACCTCCGCGCCAGTTCCAGTTCGAACTCGTCGCGTTCAGGGTCCAGGCTATAGATCGTTTCATGCGGCTGGCCGCCGTAGCGCTGCGGATTGATGTCCCCTCCGCCGCCGAAGATCAGACCGTCCAGACGCGTGAGGTACGCGTCGATCGATGCGGCGATGGGGGGGACCAGCACGGCCGCGCCGCCGGCACGGGTGATGGCGTCGACATAGTGCCGCCGCAGCGAGAAGCGGTGCTCCTCGTCTGCGCCGTAGGTGGTGATGCCGATGAGAGGTTGCATGCGTGCACTCAAATCCGCTCGAAATACCGCTTCCGTTCCCAGTCCGTCACGGCACGTTCGTACGCCGCCTGTTCCAGCCGGAAAAAGTGCGCGTAATGCGCTACGACATTGTCACCGAAGGCGCCACGCGCGAACTCGCTCCCTTCGAACAATTCAACCGCCTGAGTGAGCGTCGCCGGGACGCGCGGGATCTCTTCTGCCGCATAGACGTCCCCCTCGTACGCGGCCGGCGGTTCGAGCCTGCGGGCGATGCCGTCCAGCCCCGACGCCAGCGCTGCGGCGTAAGTGAGGTACGGGTTGCAGTCGGCCCCCGGGATGCGGCACTCGATCCGCAGGCTCTCCCCCGAGCCGACGACGCGGAAACCTGCCGTGCGGTTGTCGCCGCTCCAGGCGATCCGTGTCGGCGCCCACGATCCCGACTGATACCGCTTGTACGAGTTCACCGTCGGAGCGTACAGGACCATCATCTCCGGCACGTGCGCCATCCATCCGGCGAGGAACCACCGGAAGAGGTCCGAGCACTGGACGCGGCCCAGCGTCTGGTCCCCGGCGAAAGCGTTCCGCCCTTCGTGCCACAGGCTCAGGTGGACGTGGCAACTGGAGCCCGCCTGCTCGGCCGAGTACTTCGCCATAAACGTGACGCTCAGCCCCTGCTGGTCGGCCACCTCCTTGAGGCACTGCTTGTAGATGACGTGCGAATCGGCCATCGGCAGGGCGTCGTTATAGCGGACGTTCAGTTCGTGCTGCCCCTTCCCCCACTCCCCCTTGGTGCATTCGACCGGAATGCCCGAGGCTGTCAGCGCCCGGCGCACGGCCGCGTTGAACGGCTCCTCGCGCGTCCCCTGCAGCAGGTGATAATCCTCCAGGTACCACCCCGCCGGATCCAGTTTCTGTTCATCGTAGCCGAGTTCGTGTGCCTGCCGGTAGGGGGTGCGGAATAAGTAGTACTCCAGTTCCGACGCCGCCTTCGCCTGCAGCTTCATCGCGCTCACACGCTCCAACTGCCGTCGCAGCATCGATCGCGGGGCAATGGCGACCGGTTCGTGCGTCGCCGGGTCGACCACGTCGCACACGACGAGCGCCGTCCGGTCGAGCCAGGCCGCCACGCGCAGCGTCGCCAGGTCGGGTACAAGGTGGAAGTCGCCGTAGCCTTTCTGCCAGTTCGAATATTCGTATCCGGCAACCGGCGTCATCTCCATGTCGACCGTCAGCAGGTAATCGCAGGCGTGCGTCCCGTCGTCGGCGATCCGCTCGAGGAAGTACCCGGCGTCGAACCGCTTCCCCATGCAGCGGCCGTAGAGGTCGGTGAACACGGCGGCGACGGTGTCGATTTTGCCGTCGGCGACGAATTCGGCCAGTTCTGCCGGCGTCAACAGTCCAATGCGATCAGACATCGATGATCAATTCGTTCACAGACTGCCTGCGATCTGTCGCCGGGTTCAGTGAACCCGGCCGGTATTCGCCAAGGCGTCAACGTTTGCACCGTCCGGGCTCACTGAGCCCGGCTACAGTTGCTGTCAATGCGCCAATTCCTGTTCGGCCGCGGCGATCAGGGCGTTCTCCTCTTCCGGCGCCTGCGCCACCAGATGGTGACGGCTGTAGAGCGCGAAGTACAGCATCCCTGCGACCAGGAACAGCAGCACCCCCACAACCGCCGGGCGGTAGTCGGCGACCGACAATGTCGCCCCGAGCGCGAGCAGCGACAGCAGCGTCCCGACGACGGCCCCCGGAATGCCGAGCGGACTGCGGTACGGCCGATCCAGGTCGGGCCGCGTGAGGCGCAACTTGATGAAACTGACCATGACCATCGTGTAGGAGATCACCGCGCCGAAGACGGCCATGTTGAGCAGGGCCGCGCCGACCTGGCTCTGCGTCCCCGCAAGTTCGACGGCCAGCGTGCAGGCCAGACCGACGACGGCGCCGACAACCAGCGCGATCCACGGGGTATGCGCGGCGCCGGTCAGCGAAATCCAGCGCGGAATGTAGCCGGCCCGCGACAACGCAAACAGCACTCGGCCGTAGGCATAGATCGTCGTGTGAAAGCTGGCGACCAGACCGGTGAGCGCGACCAGCGTGAATCCCCGGCTGGCCGGATTCAGTCCGAACACCGCTTCAAAGCCTTTGCCCAGAGGCGCGTCGGACAGCCCCATCCCGCCGGCCCCCGGCGCAACGCCCGAGTTGCAGATCAACGTGAGCACCGACAGCACGAGCAAGGTGGCGATCCCCCAGATCAGCGCCTTGGGGACGTCTTTCGCCGGTTCATGCGCCTCCTCCGCCGCGAGCGGCAGTTGCTCGATCGCCAGGTAGAACCAGATTGCGAAGGGGAGCGCGGAGAACACACCGGTCCAGCCGTTGGGCAGCCATCCGGTCGAGCGTCCCTCCACATCGACAAATAACAGCTCGCGCTGGAACGCCCCCGAGAGGGGAGCGCTCACATAGAACAGGGCGAGCACCAGAATCGCCAGGACCGTTACGACGAGTCCGACTTTGAGCGTCAGTTCCGCACCCCGGATGTTGATCCCCACGAAGAGGGCGTAATACACAAACCACCACGTCCACGCCGGAACCCACGGCACCAGCAGCTTCATGTAGCCGCCGATAACGAACACAATCACTGCCGGCGTGAGGATGTACTCGATCGCGTCGGTCAGCCCGCACAAAAAGCCCCCCGCGGGGCCGAACGCATTGCGGGTGAAGGAGAAAAAGCCCCCTGCATGCGGCAGAGCGGCTGATAATTCGGCAATGGTGAAGACCAGGCACACGTACATGGCCGACATCAGCACCGTGCCGATCGCCAGGCCCCCGAACCCCGCGTGCTTCAGGCCATAGTTCCACCCACCGAAATCGCCCGAGATCACCGCGCCGACGCCCATCGCCCAGAGCAACACCCAGCCCGCGCTCTTGCGCAGCTTGCGACGTTCGAGATACTCCTCCGCGACGTGCTCATACCGCGTGATCCCGGGTTTGCCGTCCGTCATGCACGATCACTCCTGATGCGCGATCGAAAGTCCTGCTCAACGGGCTTCCCTGCGGGGCGCCGCTAAACGACGCACTCAACAGTCAGTCGCGCAAACCAGCTTGCGTCAGCAATCGATCCGTCGCAGTATACGCCTCGCGCACCCACTCTTCGATCCGGTCCGGTTCCGGCGAATACTCCAGTTCGATCGAGATCGCCCCGTCGATCCCCAGCGCCTTGATTTCCTTCAGATACGGGCCGAAGTCGACGACACCCCGCCCCGGCGGCAGGTCCCCGTGCTTTTTTCCGTCGCAGTCCGAGATGTGGACGTGGATCGCCTTGCCTTTGAACCGCCGCAGTTCCTCCGGCGGGACATGCGCCAGGTGCAGATGCGACACATCGATGTTCGCCGCCAGCGCGGGATGGCCCACGTCGTCAATGAACCGCACCATCCGCTCGACGTTGTTCACCAGCGACAGCGGGAACGGCTCCAGTTCCAGCGCGATCTGCACGCCGAGCGACTCCGCGTACGCCGCCAGCTTCCGACAGTTCTCGACGCCCGTCCGCCACTGTTCCGCGGGGGGAATCACCTCCTGGTTCCAGATGTATTCCCCCAGCACCAGCAGGAGATTTCGGGCCTCGAACTCGTACACGAGATCCAGGAACGCCTTGCAGCGATCAATGTGAAACCGCTGCACGCTTGGATTGAAATCAATCAGCCCCACCGCCACGCAGCAGACCGACATGATCGGCAGCCCCTGGGCATCGCACTCCCGCTTGACCCGCCGGCGCTCGCGGATGTCGATGTCCAGCGGGTCGGTGAAGATGTCGATTGAGTCGAACCCGATCTCCTTCGTCTTGGCGATCCCCCACGCCGTATCGCGGCCTGATTGCGCCCAGGCGGAATTGATGAGGCCGAGTTTCATGAGTGCGCCCTCAATTGGGGGGGTAGCTGAACTCGCCAGAGTTCGGGCTGCGGCCTTCGACCCGAACTCTGGCGAGTTCAGCCACGTCGTTTCGTGTTGCACAGCGTACCCGGACGGTGCGACGCCGCACAATGTCCCCGCACGGATTCGTCGGTTAGACTCGCAGCATGCTCGCAGTGCCGTTTTGACCAGCCTTTGCCAGTGAATATCGCCATGCCCGAGTCGTCCCGCGAACCGCCGCATCTGGGCCATGCCGTGGCCCGCACGTCGCGGCCCATCATGACGGTCCAGCAGCACATTCTGCAGGAGCAGAAGCGGTTTCCCGGCGCGTCCGGCGAGTTCTCGTGGCTGCTCTCCGGCATCACGCTCGCCACCAAGATGATTCAGGCCCAGGTCCGCCGGGCCGGTCTGACGAACATCCTCGGCTCGCACGGCGAAGTCAACGTGCAGGGGGAGGTGCAGCAGAAGCTCGACGTGTTTGCGAACGAAGCCCTCCTGCACTGCCTGCAGTTGCGTGAGAGCATCGGCATCCTGGCTTCCGAAGAAAACGAATGGCCCATCACGGTCAACTTCGAATCCCCGCGCGCCAACTACGCCGTCGTATTTGACCCGCTGGACGGCTCGTCGAACATCGACGTCAACGTCAGTGTCGGAACGACGTTCTCCATCCTGAAACGCCCCGAGGATGCCGCCGCCAGGGTCGACGATTGGGTCCTGCAGCCCGGTACGCGGCAAGTGGCGGCGGGCTACGTCGTGTACGGATCTTCGACGATCCTCGTGTACACCGTCGGCAACGGCGTGCACGGCTTCACGCTCGATCCATCGATCGGAGCGTACGTGCTGAGCCACGAAAACATCCGCATGCCGCGGCAGGGGAAATATTACTCGGTCAACGAGGCCTACCGCGACACGTTCCCGCCGTCGTACCAGACGTACCTCGACCGCTTGCGCAGCGGCGCACTTGGCCGCGAGTACGCACTGCGATACATCGGCTCAATGGTGGCCGATATCCATCGCACGCTGTTGAAAGGAGGGGTGTTCCTGTATCCGCCGACGGAATCGGCCCCCGAGGGGAAGCTGCGGCTGCTGTATGAAGCCAACCCGATCGCCTTCATCGCCGAACAGGCGGGTGGGATCGCCACCGACAGCCGCCGGCGGATTCTGGACATCGTTCCCACGAGTATTCACCAGCGCACGCCGCTCGTCGTCGGCAGCGCGGCGGAAATGGAAGAATTCGAGCGCTGC
>CAZWGW010000502.1:4681-5791 GCA_964633565.1 uncultured Planctomycetaceae bacterium | reverse complement strand
CGTGGCGCTCGGCGCTACGAATGGAAAGCGTAGATGAGGTCCATCTTGGTGAAGGGCGCATCCCGGATGATATTGTGCTGCGCGAAGACGATCATCTGACGCAGTTCCTGCGCCACCTGAAACCCATCCCCTTTCCGCCGGAAATACCGCTCCAGCCGGCCGGGATGGAGTTGGGACAGCCTGTCGTCTCCGTACACCCCGGAACTGGCAAAGTCGATCGAAGTGCGGTGGACGTCGGTCGCAAAGATTTTGACGTCGACGGGCCGCTTGAGCGTTTCCAGCGCCTCGCGAATCAGGATCGCCAGCGAGTACGCCTCCTCGCCGGTGCCGCAGCCCGGCACCCAGACGCGGAATTCACCGTTCGGCGGCGTCTGCATCAACAGTTCGGGGATGACCTCCGTCTCCAGCCGTTGAAATGCCTCAGCGTCACGAAAGAACTTCGTGACTCCGATCAACAGGTCCTTGTACAGCGAATTGAGTTCCTCCGGTTCGGCCGCCAGCCGGTTGACGTACTCGTCGAGGTCGCTGGTCTGCTGCATCAGCAACCGCCGTTCGATCCGGCGGCCCACCGTGGAAGGCTTGTAATGCGAAAAGTCGATCCCGTACTCATCCCGCAACAGGTGAAACAGGCGGGCCATACCGTTCTCGCCGGTATGGTCCGCCTGGTGATTCTCCAGCATCGCACCGGCGATCGGGTGCTTGATGTATCGCAGCAGGGCGGCCGGCATTTCGCTCGGCCTCAAGACGAGGTCCGCCAGCCCGGTGTCGATGGCGCTCTTCGGCATGCCGTCGAATTTTGCGGACTCCTGGCTCTGCACCACGACCAGGCCGCCGGCTTCATGCACGTCCCGCACGCCGCGGGAACCGTCGCTCCCCGTGCCAGACAGCACGATGGCAATCGCGTCTCGCCCCACATCCTGGGCGAGCGACCGGAAGAAGTGGTCGATCGGCAGTGTCAGCGCCTGTTTCGGGTCCTTGTCCGTCAGCAACAGCCGGCCATCCGAAATGATCATCTCCTTCTTCGGAGGAATCAGGTAGACGGCGTTCGCCTCCACCCGCATACCATCCTCGACCCGGTGGATCGCCATGTTCGTGCGGTGCGAAAGCAGC
>CAZWGW010000502.1:1871-4671 GCA_964633565.1 uncultured Planctomycetaceae bacterium | reverse complement strand
GAGACTCTTGAAGTCAGGCGAGAGATGCTGCACGACGACAAACGCCATGCCGCTTTCGGCTGGCATGGCGTTGAAGAACTGCTCCAGCGCCTCTAGGCCTCCGGCCGAGGCCCCGATGCCGACGATGTGCGTCGGACAGCTTTCCGACCGATCTGCAGGTGCCAAGAGCACATCGGTGCTTGTCCGGTCCTGACTCACATTTGCATGCGTTGACATGGTCGTCGGTTCCTTCCGTTGCCCCCAATCCTCCGCCCGATTCTAGACCCGAGATCCATTTTTCCAGCCATGAATTGCCCGATCCGGCGTGTTACGCACTTGTCGCCGCAATATGCGTCGTTCGTGAACGCGCCGGCAGATCGCTTGAGCCAGGAGCGCGATGGACTTCGGCAGGACAGGAAACCGGCTGCCTCTGCCCGGCCGGCAAATCGGCCCGGATGGACTCCCGGAGACACCATCCGACGAAGATCTCCCAACACGCCACTCCGATCACGACGACATACGGTTGGATCGTTTCGATCAAATCGAACATGGTACACCTCCCACAATTGTCTTGAGTCAGGCGATGTTTATTCTCCTTCTCCCACCTCGAGCACGAATGCCTCCTGGACGAGGGCCGTCTCGCGGTGCTGGTGTTGTCGATACCAGGTGATCCAGTCCTGCAACTGCCGGCGGCATTCCGGGCTCAGACGGCCGGAGAGACGTTGCCGCCGCATCCGCGCCGTAATCTCCCCGAGTTGTCCCTCCAGCAGTCGGTGCTCCTGCTGAAGATGCTGCACCTGCGGATGCCATTCGGGGTACTGCTCCAGCACCTCCACCAGGTATCCGCCCTGCTCCTCGACCCGAAATTGCTCCCGGAGATTGGCGAGCATCTTGTCGACAATCTCGGCGACCCACTGATCGTTCTCTTCGTCCGACTGCTCGGCCAATAGCTCGGCAGCGTCGTCGAGCAGGAGTTGCAACAGTTGCTGAACGCGGTGAAGGCGTCCCAGTGTTTCGGAAAAGTCGGTCATCATCACATACATCGGCGGAGGTCCGCCGGTCGTCAAACAATCTGCAACACAATTCATCACCTCCGGCCGCCGGCCGGAACGACCGGCGGCCGGCCCTGCGGTGGACAGAACGTCCACCTCACGACTCCGCAATCCGCTTCGATTTCCCGTTCTCACTTCTCCCCTTGACGTTGATCTTCAGCGGCTGTGCTTCCGGCTTCTTTGCGATCGTGATATGCAGCACGCCACCCTCCAGTTCAGCCTCGATGGACGACGGGTCGATCGTGTCTGGGAGAGAAACGGACCGACTGAACTGGCCGTACATCCGCTCGTTGTGCCAGTAGCGGCCGTCGTCCTTCGGTACGGGTCGCTCTCCGGTGATCCACAGCCGCCCCTCCTGAAACCGGATGTCAAACGCCTCCCGCAAGAAGCCCGGCACGTCCGCTTCCAGATAAACGTGCTGGTCATCCTCCCAGATCGTCAAAGGCAACCGGGCCGAGACCGTCTGTTGCCGCTGACAGGCCTGGTTGAGCGCGTTTTCCATCTCCCGTCGCACTCCGTTGAACGACGCCGGAAGGGTCGGGGTCCAGTAGGTCGTGAACATGGCAGTGTCTCCGGTTGTGTATGTGGTGACAGGAAAATCCGTCAGACGTTTCCCGGAGCCGAAGTCGGACGACTTCGGCTCCGGGAGAACGCACGCAGTTCAGGACTTGATCTCAATCCTCTTCGTCCGGGCGGTTTCCGATTTGGGAACCGTGATGTGTAACACGCCGTCCCGATACTCCGCCTGGACGTTGCCGGGATCGACGTCGTCTCCCAGCCGTACAGCGCGGCGGAACTGGCCGCTGTTGCATTCGACGCGATGCCATGTGCGGCCCTTCTCATCAGACTCGCCACGACGCTCACCCGTGATCCACAGGTCGCCGTGCCGCAGTTCGACGTTGACGGCGTCCGGGGTCAGGCCGGGAAGGTCGACCGAGACTTCGTAGGCGCTCTCGGTCTCCGAAAGGTTGAGTCGCGGCGCCCAGGTCGACACCTGGTTCGTTTCACCGCCGTTTTCGCCTTCAAAGAACCGGTTGAACAACTGGTCCATCTCTCGGCGAAAATCGTCCATCAGACCAAACCGTGTGTTGAACGGAATCAACGTGGTCATCGTTCGTCCTCCTCAAACACCAATTTGCCCATCCCGTTTACCGGTATCTCGCGCCGGCCGCCGTCGCCGGGACGGATTGCGACGGCGCCAGCCGTGTTTGGGCAATATCACGAACCGCAATCGCGGACGGCGCTGATCGGGGCAGCGTGATGCGCACCAGCTCGACGGACACCACGTCCCCCGGACCCCGCCTGCGGCTAGTTCGCGCCGCCTCCGTACTTCACTTCGACGCGATGCGGCGGCGCCTGCGGCAGTTTTGACAGCCGCACGGACAGCACGCCGTCTTCGAGCTTCGCGTCAATGGAGTCGGGATCGATCGCTTGATCCAGGCGGACGATCCGTTCGAACTCGCCGTACGGTCGATCATCGAAGCGGCATGTGGCAGTCCGCTGGGGCCTGTTGCGTCGGCCGCGGATGCGCAAGAAGCCGCTCGACAGCGTCAAATTGAGGTCCTCGCTGTGGAGACCCGGCACGTCTAATTGAAGCAGCACGTGCTGGTCGTCCTGACGGACCGAAATCGGAGGATAATTCTCGCTGTCTACTCGGCGAACGTCACCGTTCCCGTCGAAGCCGCGCCTGAATTCCCGGCGTCTGACCTCGAACGGGCCAGCCATGTTCGCCAGACGATTGATCGTCTGAAACATGCTGAACCTCCAAA
>CAZWGW010000502.1:0-1861 GCA_964633565.1 uncultured Planctomycetaceae bacterium | reverse complement strand
CTTGAACCAAGAAAACAAACGACACCGATGAGGTGCCATCGCCCTTTGGCGATCTGGAGTCTGGCGCACGCTCCCTACAAATCGCGTGCCAAATTGTACTCTGAGATTCTCGGCAGGAGCCCGCGTCGTCAGATTTTGTTGCAGATCAATGTTTTGTGATCAACACCGCCATTCTGATCGGCGGTCGATTACGGGAGGTTGGAGTGTCACTTTGGCAGTCGCAGATTCACGCGTGACCATTTTGTGGTCCGAGTGTCGGCAACGTGGCCAAGCACGATCAGACAGATCTATGCGATTGAACCTGCCGACGAGCACCAAGCAGATCGAGACGTAGTGACGACTTTGCCAGAACTTTCGTTGCGGCGCAACAATTTGCGTCAAAAGTTGGGCGAGATGGGCCACGCGATCCGCCGTTCGTTGCGGCCGCAGGAGATGCGCCACACCGTCGCCGGGGGACTGTCGCAGTCGGCCGTCAACGACAAGGCGGGGGCGAAGACGCCGTTGGCGCTGGTGTTTGCGTCGCTGACACTTTCCATGTGCCTGCTGTTGCTGACTGACCTGCTGGGGAACCTCCCCACGGTCGTGCTGGCTGCAATCGTGCTCGTCGCCGTGAAGGGGCTGATCGACGTGCGTGCGCTCCGCCGGCTGTGGCAGATCAGCCGGTTCGAATTCAAAGTGGCGCTCGTGGCGCTGGTGGGCGTATTGCTGCTCGGGATTCTGAAGGGCGTCCTGTTTGCGGCGATCGCCTCACTGCTCATGCTGTTGGCCGGTGCCGCGCGGCCCCACGTGGCGTTCCTCGGGCGCATTCCCGGGACCCGACGCTTCTCCGACCTGGCGCGACACCCCGACAACGAGTCGCTCCCGGGCGTCGTGATCTTCCGCACGGAATCGTCGCTGCTCTACTTCAACGCCGAGCACGTGCGGCAGATCGTCTGGGACCGATTGCAGGCGACTCCCGAATTGCGGCTCGTCATCTGCGACCTCTCTGCCGCGCCGGCGCTGGATGTTGCGGGGGCCGGCATGCTGGCCGGCCTGCAGCGGGAACTCTCGAAACGCAGCGCCCGGATGCGTATCGTTGAAGCGCACGGGAAGGTCCGCGACCTCTTGCGGGCGGTCGGGCTGGAGGAACAGGTCGGCTACCTCGGCCGGCATATTTCCGTCGATCAGGCCATCCTCGAAGCAGAAGCCGCCAAGACTGGCTGATACCGTCGCACTCACCAAACCACCAACCAAAAATTCGCTGCACGGAAACACCCTGAATGACTGCACAAAACCCGACGCCGCACAAACCCGGCCCGATCAGCCTCGCCGATGAAGACGCCGTGAAGGACCTCCTGGTCGGCACCGTGTTCAACCTGTGGGACATCGTGAACAACCTCACGCGGCTCCAGCCGACGAAGCGGGAACGATACCGGGTGACGATCTTCGGCTCCGCGCGGGCCAAACCCGGCACGCACGTCTATGACGAAGTCAAACGCGTCGCGGCGGCGCTGGCGGAGATGGGCTGTGACGTCATCACCGGCGGCGGCCCGGGGCTGATGCAGGCCGCGAACGAGGGTGCCAGCGCGGTCAATGCCCCGGAGCGGAACCGCTCCGTCGGGATTCGCGTCGACCTGCCGTTCGAGCAGGAGGTGAATCCGTTCGTGCAGCAGTCGCGGCGCATGTCCACAATGACCCAACCGCGCTGCGGCGCTTCGTCGAGCGCCAGGTCCAGCGTGCCGAAGTGTGAGTCGCGGTCGTAGGCGGATTCGCGCTCCGCGTCCGTGTGATGCACGATGAGGCCGAAGCGGGGCGTCGCGTCGCGATGGTCCCTGGGGATCGTCGTCCACTGCAGCATCTGCAGGTCGCCGTCGGAGTTGCC
>CAZWGW010000501.1:4681-5804 GCA_964633565.1 uncultured Planctomycetaceae bacterium | reverse complement strand
GGCGGCGACGAAAACTGATCGGAGTGATTGGCCGCTCTCCTGACCGTTGAACGGCCGGAATCGGCTGGATGAAGTGGAAGTTCCAGCTCCCTTCGAGGGGCCGACCGGCGCCTCGAGGGGAGTGTTTCACACTGTTCGGAATGGCACTTGCATTGAGGACTCCTGCGAGGAGCGGTGTCGAGAGAGGAAGCACATGAGGCGGACTACCGTGGTCGAACTTTTCCGGAACCTTTGGCTTGACGAGTGCGGGGCGCTCGCCGGAGCGGACTATCTCCTGGCGCTCACCCTCCTCGTGATTGGCGGCATCACAGGCCTGGTCACTGTTCGAGACGCTGCGGTGCAAAACCTTGGCGACATTGCGGTTGCACTCGAATCGCTGGACCAGTCGTACACCGTGACGATCGAGCAGTCGAACGGCTTCATGCTCTCGTTCGGCTATGTCGACGCGCCGATTGATCCGGAACTGGTTGACCTGCCAGGTCAGGCGCCCCACGGCATTGAACTGTGTCAGGACCTTGCGGGGGCGGAGAATTGAAATCCTGCCGAGTTCGGACTTGTTGAGAACCTGAATCATTTGACAGCGACATGTTAACCGGGGGCAACATCCCGGACCGAGGCGGGCCGCTTGGAATAGTAATTCACGCGTTCGATCCGAAACATCAAGACAGCACCGACATTGAGGGAGGAGTGCAATGGGGCGTTTGAGTCCTGGGACGATGACCGTGGCGTTTGCGGCAATTCTGGTCGGGTTGGGCGGCGCCTTCGTCGTCCGCCAGCACCTCCACAAGCCGGAACTGCCGCCGCTCCCTCAACTGGCGGTCGATGATGACATCATCGTGCCGGTGGCGCTGACAGACCTCGAGGCCGGCCGCATGTTGACGATCAACGACGTCGCCCGCGTCCGCATGTCGCGCGAGAAGTTTGCCAAGTCGCCGTACTCCGGGCAGTCGTTCCTGCGGGTGTCCGAACAGATCGCGAACCGCACGCTGAAGACGTCCATGAAACAGGGGGATGCGTTCCTCGCTCAAAACCTGTATCCGGAGGGAATGGGACCGGACCTCGCAGAGCGGCTGCAGGCCGGCTATCGCGCGGTCACCGTGCCGATCGCGAACGTCGGCGCCGT
>CAZWGW010000501.1:0-4581 GCA_964633565.1 uncultured Planctomycetaceae bacterium | reverse complement strand
CCCCCCCCGCTCGATGCGACAGGCGCGACCTGCTCGCATCCCGGGGGCGGTATCTTCCGTGACTTTGTTCCGACCAGAAAGGCAGGCATGTCTCCAATGCAGTCGCGAACGTTGCTCGTCGCACCGGCCGATGAGTTTGATGAAGTCGACGAGAAAGAACTGGCGTATCAGCAGCTCAAAGTGGGGATTCACGAGAAGCTCGTCGACTCGCTCGATCTTTCCATGCTGGCCCACGTACCGCAGGAACAGCTCGCCGATGAAGTACGGGCCGTGGCCGCGGAAATCATCGGCGAGGAGCGGCCGCGGATCGCAGCCGACGTCCGCGAGCGCCTGCTGGAAGAACTGTTCGACGAGGTGTTCGGGCTGGGCCCGCTGGAACCGCTGATGCGCGACGACAGCGTCTGCGACATCCTGGTCAACCAGCCGCACGAGGTGTTCGTGGAGCGTCGCGGCCGGCTGGAGCCGGCGGGTGTGCTGTTCGCCAACGAGCAGCACCTGATGCGGATCATTCAGCGGATCGTCTCCCGGGTCGGCCGGCGGATTGACGAAGTCAGTCCGATGGTCGACGCGCGGCTGCAGGACGGCTCGCGCATCAACGCCGTCATCCCCCCGCTGGCGCTGGACGGCCCCACACTGTCGATTCGGCGTTTCGGGAAGAGACCGCTGCAGATCGAAGACCTGCTGGACGGGCACTCGATCCACCCGGACATCGTCGAGTTCCTGGCCGCCGCAATTGATGCGCGGGTCAGCTTCCTCATCTCGGGAGGGACCGGCGCCGGCAAGACGACGCTGCTCAACGCCTTGACCAAATTCATTCCGCTCGACGAACGCCTGATTACGGTCGAGGACTCCGCCGAACTGCAGTTGCAGCACCGGCACGTCGTGCGGATGGAGACGCGTCCGCCGAACAACGAGGGGGCCGGAGAAATCACGCCGCGGTCCCTCGTACGGAACAGCCTCCGCATGCGTCCGGACCGGATCATTGTCGGCGAAGTCCGCGGGGCCGAAGCGCTCGACATGCTGCAGGCGATGAACACCGGGCACGAGGGGTCGCTCACCACGATCCATGCCAACGACACGAGGGACGCCCTGGCGCGACTCGAACTGATGGTCGCCATGAGCGGCTTCGAGCTGCCGATCCCGGTCGTGCGGCAATACATCTCGTCCGGCATCTCGCTGGTCGTACACCTCTCGCGACTCAAAGGGGGCGTACGGCGCGTGATGCAGGTGTCGGAAATTGTCGGCGTCAAAGAGGGGGGCTTCCACCTCGAAGACATCTTCGGCTTCGAGCAGACCGGCGTGGATGAACTTGGTGTCGCCCAGGGAGAGTTCTTCTTCACGGGTTATCGCCCGATGTGCCTCGGCCGGTTGCGGGCGGCCGGCCTCCGATTGCCGGACGAACTGTTCGACAAGCGGCGCGTCCCGGTCAAGGCGTAGGTCAGGCTCCCGCCTGACGCAACCAGCCCTGGTGACGCAGACCGTATCCCGTCAGGCACGAGCCTGACCTACGAATACCAGCGGAGTCGACACTGGTGGGAACATCCCAAATCATCCTGATCGCGTTCGCCTCGATCGCCGTGGTTGCCTGGGCGGCGGCGCTGGTCCTGCGGGACCTGTTCTTCCCTCAGCGCGTCGCGGCGGGAGCTGCCGTGGCCGCAGGAACTCGCCGGGCCCGGCGGTCACCGACCGTCTTCGACCAGTCGCCCGCGCAGGGGCTGCTCGGGAAAGTCGATCAGGGATTTGACCGGCTGGTCCTGGAGACAGGTTACGAAATGTCGCCCGGCGTGGCGTTCGCGTTGTGTGCGTGCGTGGCGATCGCGGCCGGCGGCGGAGTCTATCTGGCGATCGACGACCCGCTCGCCGGCGTTGGCGGCGGGCTGGCGGGGTTGATGCTGCCGCTCGCGCTGATGGCTGTCCGCCGGGCCCGGAGGATCCGCGAGATTCGCGAGCAGCTCCCCTATACACTCGACATGCTGGCGCGTGCGACCCGCGCCGGTCAAAGCGTGGAGCAGGCGGTGAAACTGGTCGGCGAGGAGGGGAGCGGGGCGCTGCGGGGGGAGTTCCGCCGCTGCAGCCAGCAGCTCGATATGGGCCGCGCCTTCGACAAGGTGCTGACGTCGCTGGCGGCCCGGGTGCGACTCGTCGAGCTGCGGATCCTGGCGACGACGCTGATCGTGCAACGGCAGACCGGCGGTCCCCTCTCCGAAACGCTGGAGCGCATGGCGAGCGTCATTCACGACCGCCTCAACGCCCAGCGGCAGATCAAGGCGTCCACCGGTGCGGGCCGCACTTCGACCCTGATTATTGCGGCGATCGCGCCGATGGCCTACGCCTTCATGTTCCTGTTCCATCGCTCCCACATCCAGTTCCTGTTCGACGACGGCTTCGGGCGGCTGCTGCTGTGGATGGCATTGCTGCTGGAGCTGACCGGGCTGGTCTGGGTGTTTTTCCTGCTGCGAAAAGAAGAGTGACGCGAGGTCTGAGAAACGCCTTTGTAACCCGAAGCGTCAGCGAGGGGGGAGTTGTGTCGACGTTCAAATCCCTCGCTGACGCTGCGGGTTACGATTGGTCCCTCGCTGACGCTTCGGGTTACTATGAAAGGACACGAACGTGAACTGGCTTGACCTGATGACCGGGGCCGCGTTTGTCGGCTCGTTCTTCGTCGTGTTGCTGTTCGGACTGGTGATCGTCAACGCGCGCCGCCGCGTCCGGAACATCGCCGACGTCGAGCAGCGCATTTCCCGCCAGCGTCCGGGCCGGCTGCGCGTGGCCCTGGCCGGGGCCGTGCCGCAGGGGGACGCATCGCTCGACGCCCTGCAGCAGGACCTGAAGCGCGCCGGGTTTTACGGTCCCAATGCGATGGTCGAGTTCCTGGCGACGCGCAACCTGCTGCTCATTGCCGCGATTGTGGTCGGCGGCGGCCTCGCGGTGGCCGTCGATCCGGGCAGCACGCTGCCGAAGACGATTCTGATGGTGACGGGCGTCGTGGCGGCGGTGATCTATGCCGTGCCGCGATGGCTGCTGCACGCCCAGGCGCAGGGTCGTCTCGGGCGGATTCAGCGCGGTCTGCCCGATGCTCTCGACATCATCCGCATGTGCCTCACCGGCGGGCTGCCGCTGCGGGACTCGCTGCAGCGCGTGTCGCAGGAGGTCGATTTCTTCCATCCCGACGTGGCGGTGGAACTGGAGATCGTGCGGCGGCATGCCGAAGCGGACACGATGGCGAAGGCCCTCAAGGAGTTCGCCCGCCGGATGAACGCACCGGACGTCAACGCCCTGGCCTCGCTCGTCAGCCAGACCGAGAAGACGGGGACGCACGTGGCGACCGCCGTGACGGAGTTCGCCGACAGCATTCGTCGACAGTTTCGGCAGCGGGCGGAGGAGCGGGCGAGCAAGACGACGATCCGCATGCTGTTTCCGGTGATCTTCTGCCTGGCGCCGCCGGTATTCATCCTGCTTCTGGGTCCGCCGGTGCTGCAGCTCCGGAACTTCGTGAAGCAGGCGCATGCCCCTGGCGGCGTGCTGAATGCAGCGACGTACGAGACGCTGCAGACGGAGACCGGGAATGGGCCGGCGCAGCCGGGCAATTAGTCCTGGTGGTCGCCCTTTGCATGGGGAAGACCGGTCGCGGCTGTCCCTGCTTTTCCGTCGCAGAACTTGTCCTGCGCAATGCTTGCCCGATCTGGAGTTGGTCGATAGCATTGGGTGCTCACCGCGGCCCAAGTGGCGGAATTGGCAGACGCGCAAGGTTCAGGACCTTGTGGGGTATTCACTCCCCGTACAGGTTCGATTCCTGTCTTGGGCATTGATGCGAAAGGACTTGGGACGATCGTCCCGAGTCCTTTCTCTATGCGCGGGTCGCCTCGTCGATCGCCTCGCAGGCGACGTCGCACAGCGTATCGACCAGGTCGGTCGGCATCGCCGGGGCAGGCATCAGCACCACGACGTCTCCCAACGGACGGAGAATGACGCCCCGGCGGCGCGCGGCGAGCGTGACCTGGTGCCCCGAGCGGCGGACGGCGGGAAACGGTTGCTTTGTCCCGCGGTCCTGGACGAGTTCGATCCCGACCATGACCCCCTTCTGCCGGATCTCGCCGACATGCGGATGGTCCGCCAGCGGCCGCAGACGCTTCGCGATCCGGCGTTCGTTTGCCGTGACGTTGGCCAGCACGTTATTCCGCGTGAACAGGTCGAGCGAAGCCAGCGCAGCAGCACAGGCGAGCGGGTTGCCGGTATAGGTGTGCCCGTGGAAGAACGTCCGCCCCTTGTGCGGCTCGCCGAGGAAGGCGCCAAAGATCTCGTCGGTCGTGAGCGTGGCCGCGAGCGGCAAATAGCCGCCGGTGATCCCTTTGGCCAGGCAGAGGATGTCGGGCGACACCCCTTCCTGCTCGCAGGCAAAGAGCGTCCCTGTCCGGCCGAACCCGACGGCGACTTCGTCGGCGATCAGCGGGATGCCGTGCGCGGCGGTCAACTCCCGTACGCGCTTCAGGTAGCCGGGAGGATGCACCAGTATCCCGGCGGCCCCCTGCACGAGCGGCTCCAGAATGAATGCGGCCAGCCGATGCTTGTTCCCGACGATCA
>CAZWGW010000500.1:0-5808 GCA_964633565.1 uncultured Planctomycetaceae bacterium | reverse complement strand
CGGCACGTGCGAAAGTCGTGTCAAGCATGCCGGATCCCGGTTGCATCAGCCACTCTGCCTGCCCGAGTTGTCGGTTAAAGGGTGACTTCGTCATCTCGATCGCGCGTCGTTCCCCATGACGCAAGGAGGAGATGCCCCAAATACATCACCAGCGCGACGCGGCAGAGCCACCTGACAAACCACGGCAGATTCTCGAGCATCGCCAATACACCGACGATGGTCACTCCAATGAACTTCCACATGGGCCGTTTGTGCCACGGCCGGCTGAAATTGCAGGGCGATTGGGGCATCGAAGGATTCTACCTCGCAACCACAGGGGCGATTAGACTGACCTTTCACCGGAAATCGCGAACCACCGCGCCGATCCTCCGCTCCATCCCATGTGAGTCGCTGCGCACCGGCATCCGCGCTCATCCCCCATCTTTCATCCCTCATCCCCGCGCCGGCTGAATGCCCCTATAATATTCCGACCCACAGAATACCCCATGCCCGACACGAGCCTCCCGCAGCACGCCTGGCATCCGCGGCAGTACGAGCGCAACAAGTTCGTCTACCCGGTCCTCTCCCGCCGCAGTCGGGGGATCTCGATCGGTGTGAACCTCAACCCCGACAAGGTCTGCAACTTCGACTGCATCTACTGTCAGGTCGACCGTCGCAGCGAGGCCGAGACGCGGTTCGTCGAACTCGATCAACTGCTGGCCGAAGTCGAGGGAATGCTCGAATATGTCACCAGCGGCGCGATCTGGGACGATCCGAAGTTCGCCGACGTGCCGATGGAGTTGCGGCGGCTCAACGACATCGCCTTCAGCGGCGACGGCGAGCCGACGACGTACCGGAACTTCGATGAGATCATCGGTCGCGTGGCGGAAATCAAGCGCAACCGCGGCCTGGACGACGTCAAGCTCGTGCTGATCACCAACGCCAGCATGTTCCACCGCCCAGCCGTCGAGCGCGGCTTGGAACTGCTCGATGCCAACAACGGCGAAGTCTGGGCCAAGCTGGAGACCGGGACCGACGAGTATTACCAGCTCGTCGAACGAACGAAGGTCCCGTTCCGGCAGGTGCTGGACAACATCACGGCCGCCGCGACCAGGACGCCGATCGTGATCCAGAGTCTGTTCATGCGGATTGCCGGCGACCCGCCGCCGGCGTCAGAAATTGACGCCTACATCGACCGGCTCAACGAAATCGTGGCCGCCGGCGGGCGGATCAAGCTGGTGCAGATCTACACCGTGGCCCGACGGCCGGCGGAGGATTACGTCGCGCCACTGACGCATGCCGAGGTGGACGACATCGCGGCGCGCGTGGAACGGCGGACGGGACTGCGCGTGGAGCGGTACTACGGGCCGGAGGGGTGACCGAGGACACTTGCAGGGAACTCGAGTGTGACTTGCCGGCGTCTGCTCGTCGCGTTGATGACCGTTACACTCTCGACATCACCGTCGCGATCCGCGGATCGTGAACCTGACGGTCGAGGTCTGCGATGGGAATGCCGACTCCTGGTCCCGGGTGGTCGCATCGATGCGCTCGCGGACCTCGGAGATGGAGTCCTGATCGCGGGTTCGCGCGACGGTCGCCCCGGTCACCTCATTCGCAGCACCGACGCCGGCGCGACATGGGCGGACCTGGGAACCGTGATCGGGACCGATCCCCCCGCGGCAAACGTCACGTGCGTAGCGTCCGGCGGAGCGGGGACCGCGTACCTCCTGACCGGTGACGCACACGTCTGGAAATCGACCGACTGGGGCAAGTCCTGGTCCAGTCTGGGCCGCGTTTCGACACACCCGCGTTTGGGACCCTTCCAGCACAGCTACGGGTTGACGGTGCTCGTATCTGGTACGATCCTCGTGAGCGACACGAATCCCACCGGGGGTCACCTGTGCCGCTCTGAGGACTTCGGAACGACGTGGCATGACGTGGGACCGGTGTCCGACCGGGCGTTGTACCGGTTCGAGCGGACGGACGACGGCGTCCTCGTCAACGGCTGGGCCGGCCGTGTCTCCAAGAGCACCGACGACGGGCAGACATGGCGCGATTCCGGTCAACTGGCCGACAGCCCGCTGTATGCGACCGAATTCATCGGGGCAGGGGTTGCGTTGCAGGCATCGGACGACGGCGCGATCTTTCGCAGCACCGACAACGGCGACACGTGGACGCAGGTTGCGAAGTTCGACGATGCGGCGGACGACTTTGTAACGCTCGGCAACGGCGTCGTCCTGTACAGCACGTACACAGGCCGCAATCACATCTACCTGTCGCGCGACGACGGCCTGACCTGGTCCAACATCGGCCGCGTGCCGACCGCCGCCGATGACGACGTGCTGGACCATGTCATCGCCGTGCAGCATGAGGGCCGGCGGTTTGCCGTCGGCGGGACGAAGCAGGGATACCTCGTACGGCTGTTTGTGGACGAATAGACGCGCGAACTCAAACCGTGGTCCCGGGCTTCCAGTGCCGCGCGCAATCCACCGCCCGCCGCCACCCTGCCTGCAGGTCGTCCCGCTCAGCCGCCGCCATCGTGGGCCTGAACTCCCGGTCCAGCGCCCAGTTCGCCGCCACGTCCTGCCGGTCCTTCCAGTACCCGACCGCCAGCCCCGCCAGATAGGCGGCTCCGAGCGCCGTCGTCTCGCCGACGACCGGCCGGCGGACCGGCACGCCGAGCAGGTCGCACTGGTACTGCATCAGGAGGTTGTTGGCGCTCGCCCCGCCGTCGACTTTGAGCGTCGCCAGGTGGATGTCGCTGTCCTGCTGCATGGCGTCGAGCACGTCGCGGGTCTGATAGGCCATCGACGCGAGGGCCGCGCGGGCGATGTGGGCCTTCGTCGTGCCGCGCGTCAGGCCGACGATCGTCCCCCGCGCGTGCGGGTCCCAGTACGGCGCGCCCAGCCCCACGAACGCCGGGACGATATACACGCCGTCCGTCGATTCGACCTGCAGCGCCAGTTGTTCGACCTCGGCCGATGACGAAATCAGCCCCAGCCCGTCACGGAGCCACTGCACAACGGCCCCGGCAATGAACACCGAGCCTTCGAGGCAATACGTCACCTCGCCCCCCAATCCCCAGCCGATTGTCGTGAGCAGGCCGTTGTGCGAAGCGACCGGCTTACTCCCGGTGTTCATCAGCATGAAGCAGCCGGTGCCGTACGTGTTCTTGGCGTCGCCGGGGGCAAAGCAGGCCTGGCCAAACGTCGCCGCCTGTTGATCGCCGGCATTCCCCGCGATTGGAATCGCCGCCCCCAGGAGCGCCGGATCGGTCTGGCCGTAGACCTCGCTCGACGGCTTGACCTCCGGCAGCATCTTCCGCGGAACACCGAGGATTTTGAGCAGCCCGTCGTCCCAGTCGAGCGTGTGGATGTTGAACATCAGCGTCCGGCTGGCATTGCTGTAGTCGGAGACATGGACCTTTCCCCCCGTGAGCCGCCAGATCAGGAATGAGTCGACCGTGCCGAACAGGACTTCGCCCTTCTCCGCGCGGGAGCGCAGACCGGGGATCGTGTCGAGCAGGTGCTTCACCTTGGTTCCAGAGAAGTAGGCGTCGACGACGAGGCCCGTCTTGTCGCGGAACGTCTGCTCGTGGCCGTCCCGCTTTAGTTGTTCGCAGATCGGGGCCGTGATGCGGCTCTGCCAGACGATCGCGTTGGCGACCGGTTTGCCGGTGGCTCGGTCCCACACGATGGTCGTTTCGCGCTGGTTCGTGACGCCGATCGCGGCGATGTCCGTCGCGGCCGCTTTGGCATTGCTCAGCGCGCCTTTCGCCGTCGCGAGTTGTGAGTCCCAGATCGCCTCCGGGTCATGTTCGACGTGGCCCGGCGAAGGATAGATCTGCGGAAACTCCTGCTGCGCGACGCCGCGCGGCCGGCCGTCGTGACCGAAGACGATGGCGCGGCTGGAGGTGGTGCCTTGATCGAGCGCGAGGATGGATTGGGGCATGGTGTGAGCGCAGGTGCAGAGTACCGAATTCAGTCAGCATGGGCCCGACGAACCAGTTCCCGATACGTCTTCCTTACGGACTTGTGCAGGAACCGGGCAAGCGATGCGTTGAGGTTGTGGGCCGCGATCAATTCGACGACGTCCGCGAAATCCTTGTAGCTGCGGCGCAGGTTCCCTTCACCGCAGGCGATCTTCGATTCAATCAATCGCGCGAGCGTCAGGACCGGCAGGCCCTCCTGCTCGACCACGGTGCGCTTCTCGGACGGATCGGGGAAACGCACCGGCGAATCAGTTCCGGCGCGGTCCCCTGCAATCAAGAACTGCACTGCGATCCCCGTCGGGCTGCGAAACTCTGAATTCGCAGCCGACCAGCTCAATCCGGCAGCCTCCAGCGCGTCGCGCACGAGTTCGCTATCTTCCCGCCGCACGATTACGTCCAGGTCTACTGTGTTGCGCTGATATCCGTGCAGGCAGACCGCAACTCCGCCGGCGATGGCGTGCGGCACTCCTGCGTCGCGCAGCGCGGCATGGCACTGCCGGGCGACTTCCCAGAGCGTCTCGTTGCCCAGCATGGCGTACACCTGTGCGGCGGTCATGGACGTACTCTACCCCTTGCGACAGGCGCATGCCGCTCATTCGATTTCCGCCAGAATGCGGTCCGGCTCCCGCGGGTGCAGAGACTGGGTTGTACAGTCGACAACCAGGTCCAGTTCCTCAAGGACGATCGCACCCAGCAGGGCGTCTGTACGGTTCGGTTCTACGATCGCGGAGAACACTCCGTGGCGCCCCAGGAGTTCCAGCCACACACCGCGCACGACCCGCCGCGTCTCACGGCGATGATCGGCATAGCGGACCGTGGCTTCACCGTCGTATTGCAGGTCCAGCGCCGCAACGACCGATTCAGGCAGAACAAGCCGCGCAGCCCCTGTATCGACGACGGCAGACAGCGAGCGGTGTGGTACCGCATCAGGGATTCGGGCGTCCGGCGGCTGCAACGCCACATCGCGAAAATTGGCGATCACGACATCGACGGAGAATCGGCCCATCTCTTCCTGCTCCGACATGGCATAGACCTCTGCATTGGAACACGGCTGACAACAACGCATTCTCGGGCAGAATGGCGCTTAAGACAAGCCGCTACTCCGCCCGCCGCCCCAACTCCCGCCACTTCTGCCGCATCGCCTCCAACTGCTCCGCGTGCCCCGCGTCACGAGCCAGGTCGTGCTCCTCCAGCGGGTCGTGCTCCAGATCGAAGAGTTGCTCCACCAGCGGCTCCGATTCGGTGTAGCGCACGTACTTCCAGCGCTTCGTCCGCACGCCTTCGCTCTTCGGAATGGTCTTGATGGCGATCCGGTGCTCATACAGGAATTCTTCCCGCCATGGCACGCTCTCGCCATGCACCAGAGGTACGAGGCTTTCACCCTGCATCACCTCCGGCGCAGTAACTCCCGCCAGTTGCAGGATCGTCGGCGCAATGTCGATATTCAGCACCATTTCATCCCGCCGCGTGCCGCGCTGCGCGGCCGGAAGTCGCGGGTCGTAGACGACGAGTGGCAGACGGATCGACTCCTCATGCATGAACCATTTGCCCGCCAAACCCCGATCAGCCAGGTAAAAGCCGTTGTCCGACGTGTAGATGATGACCGTGTTGTCAGCGAAGCCCTTCTCCTTGAGCGTCTCGGTCAGCGTGCCGACCCATTCGTCGACATGCGTGATGAGGCGGTAGTAGTCGCGCAGTGATTTCTGTGCGAGTTCCGGATTCTCGAAACGCACATGCCAGCGCGTGCGTGCTTCGCTGGTCTGTACGAACGGCGGCAGGAGCGCGAAGTGGGCCTCGTCCGCAGTGGGCGGCAGCGGGATTGTCGTGTCGGCATACTG
>CAZWGW010000499.1:0-5811 GCA_964633565.1 uncultured Planctomycetaceae bacterium | reverse complement strand
CCGAAACAGTGTACACGCGCCGCCGCGACAGCGCCTGTCGGACTGTCGCTGCTGCTGGCGTGCGGGTTTTCGACCGAGGTCTTCGGACAGACACCCGTGCGACGCGCGCACGACCGTTCCGTGCAACATGCAACCGCCGCGAGGCCGGCGCCGCGCTCGACGCTGCGTCGCGACGAGTTTCCGATCTCCAGCCCGACCTCCGTATTCCGATTCGACGACGACGATCAGTTCGCTCCTCTCAGCGAGCGGACGCGTGTGCAACAGGCGGCACTTGAAGCGCCGGACGGCAGTCCATCACCACCGGGCCCATTCATCCCGGACGAAGTGGTTGCGGAACTCCCGCGCCAGGACCAGCCGCTGTCGATGGAACTGACAAACCTCCCACCACCGCCAAAGGACGGTTCAACACATCGCGCCATCCGCAGCGCCGGGCCGTCCCGGATTACTGCGGCGTCGACGTGGCCTGATTCAGCAACTCCGGCCAACGACTTCGATGCCGGCACAATGCTGGCCGGCATGGTCCGCGGAAGTCTGCTGGTCGCCGCGTTGCTTGGCGCAACGCTGTGGGCCCTGCGGTGGTGGATGAAAAACAAATCCGGCGCGCTCGTCGGGCACGGGGGGCTGAACGTCATCAGTTCCCTGGCGCTCGCCGGACGCTGCCACCTGCAACTGGTGGACGCCCGGGGACAGCAGGTGCTGATCGGGATCGATGCCGTCGGCATCAAGTGCGTTACCCTCCTCCCGGAGCGGTTTGAGACTTCATTCGACGAGGCCTCGCGCGCGATTGAACGGCCGGACGCCGAACCAGCCGAACGTGCCTGACCACCGGCCGGAAAAGGGTCGGCTCACGGACGACATACTCATGGACGAGTCTTTGCAGATTGCCGAGCGGATGTCCCAGAGCGACGCCTTCCAGGGGCTGGCGCCGCCGCTGCAGGTGGCCGTGTTCCTCGGCGCGCTGGCGCTCCTCTCCTCGCTGCTGGTCACACTGACGTCGTTCACCCGGATCGTGATCGTGCTCTCCTTCGTGCGCCGCGCCCTGTCCACGCAGGAAATCCCGCCGACCCCCGTCATCATCGGCATGTCGCTGTTCCTTACGATGTTCGTGATGGGCCCCACGTTCGAAGCAATTGAGCAGCGCGCGGTCACGCCTTACCTTGATCTGGAGATCACAGGCAGGGACGCCTGGCAGGCCGGCCTTGCCGAACTCAAGACGTTCATGCTGCGGCAGACGCGGACGCAGGACATCGCCGTCTTCCTGGAAATGGCCGGCATTGAGTCGGTCGAAACGCCGGAGGAGACACCGCTCCGGGTCCTCGTGCCGGCATTCGTCACCAGCGAACTCAAGACCGCGTTCGTCATGGGCTTCTGCCTGTACGTGCCGTTCCTGTTGATCGACCTCGTCGTCTCGGTGGTGCTGATGTCCCTGGGGATGATGATGATGCCCCCCGTCGTCGTCTCCACGCCGTTCAAGATCCTGCTGTTCGTGCTGGTTGACGGATGGAGCCTGATCATGCAGGGGCTGAGCCTGAGTTTCGGCTAGCGTACCGCAGCGGAGCGGCGGTCTCTCCCGTTACGGATTCGTCGAGGAGGCGGAATCGTGTCCAGTTCGACCGTCACACCGACGCGCGGTCTGCCGGCCTGGTTGCAGCATCCGGAACTGCTGTTGTCGGCCGGGCTGCTCACCGTACTCGTCGTGATGCTGGTGCCGCTGCCGACGATGCTCCTCGACATGCTGCTGGCGGCCAACCTCGCCATGTCGATCCTCGTCCTGCTGATTACGCTCAATGCGCGCCAGCCGCTGGAACTGTCCGTCTTCCCCTCGCTGCTGCTGCTGCTGACGCTGTACCGGCTGTCGCTCAACGTCGCCACGACGCGGCTGATCCTGATCGACGCCGACGCTGGCCAGATCGTGGAGGCCTTCGGCAACTTTGTCGTCGGCGGCAACCTGGTCGTTGGACTGGTGATCTTCCTGATTCTGGTCGTGATCCAGTTCATTGTGATTACGAAAGGGTCGGGCCGTATTTCGGAAGTCGCCGCGCGGTTCACGCTCGATTCGCTCCCCGGCAAGCAGATGGCAATCGACGCCGAGATGAACGCCGGCCTGCTCACCGAGGCAGAGGCCCGCCAGCGGCGGCGCAACCTGACGCGCGAGGCCGAGTTCTACGGAGCCATGGACGGGGCGGGCAAATTCGTCCGCGGCGACGCGATCGCCGGACTGATCATCACCTTCGTCAACCTGCTCGGGGGGGTGGTGCTGGGACTCGCCAACGGGCTGTCGTTCACAGAAGCGCTGCAGACCTACTCGGTGCTGACGGTCGGCGACGGACTTGTCTCGCAGATACCCGCACTGATTATCGCCACGACGGCCGGCATCCTCGTCACCAAGGCGTCGTCCGAGGCAAACCTCGGTCAGGAGATCGGCACGCAACTTGTGGCCGATGCCCGCCCGCTGTGGTTCGGCGCGGCGGTGCTGGCCCTGATCTCCATGACGCCCGGCCTTCCCAAACTGCCGTTCCTGATGTTGTCCGCGGGGCTCGCGCTGTTCGTGCGTCGCCTGCGACGGGCCCAGGCGAAGGCGGAGCAACCCGCGTCCCCCGATGCGCCGCCGGCTCTCCCCAGCGAAGAGCAGCAGCTTGAGGAGTTTCTGGTCGCCGACCGCGTCGGGCTGGAGATCGGCGCGCGGCTGATTCCGTACGTCAAGTCGACGCGCGGCAAGGGAATCGCCGAACGGATCGCCGGACTCCGCCGCGATTTTGCCCGGACGAACGGGATCTGGGTTCCCTCCGTTCGCGTGCGGGACAGCCTGCAACTGGAGCCGGAGGAGTATCGGATTCTGATTGCAGGCCGCGAGGTGGCGCGCAGTTCGGTGCGGATCGACCGGTTGCTCGCCATCGATCCGGGCCACGTCGTCGCCCCGATCGAGGGCGAACAGACCTTCGAACCGGCGTTTCAATTGCCGGCGCGGTGGATTGCCGCCGATGAGCGGCGCCGTGCGGAACTGGGCGGATACACCGTTGTCGACGCGATCAGCGTGCTCATGACGCACCTCGGCGAGGTCCTCCGCCGGCACGCGCACGAGCTGCTGACCCGCGAACACCTGCGGAAGCTACTCGACAAGGTGCGGGAGTTCTCCCCGACGATCGTCGACGAACTCAAGCCCGACGTGATTCGCATGGGGACGCTGCACCAGGTGCTGGTATTCCTCGCGGCCGAGCAGGTGCCGGTTACGGACCTGGTGCTGATCCTTGAATCACTGATCAATCACGGCGTGCAGGTGAAGGACCCGCTCGACCTGCTGGAGCGGGTGCGCGAGGACCTGGGCCGCACAATCTGCGACCGGTACCGCAGCACGGACGGCCGGCTGCGGGTCGCCGTCCTTGATCCGCGGCTGGAGGCGACGCTGCGCGGGGCCGTCAAGGACCGCAGCCTCCTGCTGCCGCCCCGGCAGTTTGAACGGCTGATTTCGCTCCTGAGCGGGCACCGGCAGGACGCCGTCCGGCGGAAAACCGAGCTGGCGCTGATGACCAACCGCTCGCTGCGGCGGCCCCTGCGACAGGCGATTTCCCGCGCGCTGCCGGATCTGGGTGTACTCGCGTATTCCGAAGTCCCTCCCGACGTGTTGATCGAACCGACCGTCATGCTCCGCTACGAGGAACTGTATGACGGCGAGGACCTGCCGAACCCGGGCGCGGGATCCATTCCTGCACTCTCGGCGCCGACACCGGGTGCAAAGCCCGCGCTGCAGCCGGCATTCGCCTGAGAGGAATCCGGCTGAACCACCGTGAATGACCGAACCAATGGACCATCAGCATGAGCGCGCCAAGCCACCCACAGCCCTGGGGCCGCGCGAGCAGTCTGCTCGCCGGGTGCGCCACCACGGCCACCGGCATCGGTCTCGGGCTGGACCCCGACGTGATCCTGTGGCGCACAACAGTGTCGGCCGTTGTGGTCGGCGCGGCAGTTTCCCTGTTGGTCCGCCTGCTCCGGCAGTGGCTGGACGAGGTCTGAGCGTAGACCGCCCCTGAGTGACACCCGCGTTGCAGTACCAAGGCATGGAAGCCGCACTACGGACATATCGGCACGTCGCCTCACAGGACCATCGGGACCGGCTCGTTCTGGAGCACCTGGACTACGTCCGACTCGTGCTGGGGCGGATGGTGGCGGACCTCCCTTCCGGTATCGACGTTGAGAACCTCGAAGCGGCAGCAGTGCTCGGTCTCGTCGAGGCGGCCGGCCAGTTTGATCCCGCGCGGGGCGTCCCGTTCCTCGGCTTCGCCACGCATCGCATTCGCGGCGCCGTGATCGACGAATTGCGCCGCAACTGCCCTGTCCCGCAGGCGACCCTGCAGCGACTGGCCGCTATCCGGGACGCCTGGCGCGATCTCGAACCAGCGGCGTCGCGGCAACAGGTTGCCGACCGGGCCGGCCTGACCGTCGAAGAAGTCGACGACTGCCTGTATGCCAGCCGGCTGACACAGGTGGAGTCGTTTTCGGAGGATCTCAGCGTCCTGTTCGACAGTGGCGGCGGCGACCCGCAGCACGTGCTGGAAGAGCATGAGCAACAGGCCCTCCTGGCCCAGGGGATTGAGTCCCTGCCGCAGCAGGAGCGGATCGTGCTGACGCTGTACTACCTGGAAGAACTGCGGCTCAAGGAGATCGGCGAAGTGATCGGCCTGTCGGAATCGCGCGTGTCGCGCATCCTCGCGCGGGCTGAAACACGGCTCCGCAGCTATGTGCACAAACGAATCTGAAAGAGAGCGCCACGTGACAACACCCCTCGTTCTGACGGACCGGCCCGCGTGGGCGCCTCACCGGGAGCCGGCGGCTCCGGCTAGCCGGCTGATTCAAGGCAGCCAGGTCCACCGTGTGGATGAACGCGTCGCTATCCGGCCCACGACGACGGCGGCGGAGAACGCCCCGACCGTGGAATTGGTCCGTGACGGGCGGAACGTCTGCGAAATCCGCATCACCTGCCAGTGCGGTCAGCGCCATATTCTGGAGTGCGAATACAAATGAGCCGTGCGTCACCCACATCCCGGTGGCTTCCCGCGAGTAGCGGCGCGCGGCATCGCCGCGCAGGTCTGGCTGAGCCAGGCCCCCTGCTGCGCGGCAGCGTGCTTCTCTGCGGCTTCGCGGCGCTCGTGGTGAGCGCTGGATGCCAGCCCGGTGGATTGTTCCCCAGCGTGTGGCTCCGGAAACCGACCGGCCCGGGCATGCCGTCGGCGGTGGTGGAGTACCCGCCGCTGCCGGGCGGCGCGACCGCTCAACCCGCCCCGCAGCCGATGCTGATGGTGCCAGCCGTCGGCAATGCGGCGCAGACCAGCGTGTTCGAGGAGTTGGCGGACGTCCGGGAACAACATACTGTGATGCAGACGTCTCTCGGAGAGGTGCGGTCACAGGCGGATCGGACCGAGAAGGAACTCGACGCTGAAGCGGAAAGCCTGCGTATGACGCGCTCGGAACTGCTCTCGCTCGAGCAGCGCGTCGCCGTCCTCACTGCCGGAGTGCAGCGCTGCCAGCGGGACCTTGATCTAATGCGGCAACAGCAGAGCGAACAACAGGCGCGCGACATTGAAACTCTCGACGAGCTGAACCGCACTGTCGATTCGCTGCTGGATCAGGCGCGCTCCGTCCGTCATTCAACCGGCGCCAGCCACGGTCCTGCCCCGGCGCCGGAAGCGACGGCGGCGCCGGCTGCAACAGTCCCCTCAACTGGCCCCGCACACTGACGACACGCGGATGAAAGAACCCAACTCGCATCGCCACGACTGGTCATGATGACACGTCAATTTGCGTTCCATCTCGTAG
>CAZWGW010000498.1:0-5818 GCA_964633565.1 uncultured Planctomycetaceae bacterium | reverse complement strand
GGGTGCGCGGGGGATCGGGGGCGCGGGGGAGTCCGTCGTCAGCGGCTCCGACTGCCCACGTCGTCCTTCATTCCCCCGCTCTCCCGATCCCCCGCGCTCCCGCTCGGATTGATATTGCCCGAATCGAGGCGGACTGTTTCAATCCTCCGCGCGATGTCCCCAGCCGACCTTCCGACGCGTGAATCGGTGACCGCAATTTCATGAGGTGTACCTGACATGGGTTCTCGGTTTTTGCGCCTCATGACGGGCGTGCTGGTCGTCACCGCAGTTGTCCTGCTGACGAGCCGCAGTTGGGCGCACTGGTACGACCTTGGTTCGTCGAAAGACGAGTGGGGGGTGAAGTACGAAGGGGAAGTGGACGCCGGTAATGGCGACAAGCTGATCGTCCACTTCACAATTGCTGATCAAGGGAGACTGAAGCCCATTCATTCGGTCTTCGTGATGGCGTTCAGCCGTCCGGATTTCAGTGGCAACCGCACGTATCTCGTGAAGACGCCCATCAGTATGAAGCGAACCGAGGACGGCAAACTCACCGGACAAGTGGAGGTCGCGAAGGAATTTGCCGACCGCGCCGTGATTCGGATCTTCACCCTGACGGTTGACGGCCGGTCGCAAATGGCGGGTCCCACGGCCGGGGCGCGGTACTACGACATTCCGCTGAAAAAGTTCCTGAAGAAAGCCCCGATGGCAGCTTCGTCCCCATCACGATCAGCCGTCGCGCCACCGCCGGCATCGAAGGTCGCGAAGTAAAGTGCGGCGCATCGCGCGGCTACGTTCCGCGCCCGCCTCCGCGAACGCCGCCTCGCCTCCGAACTGGACTGGTATCTGACGTTTACCGTCATGGACGGCGTCGTCACAAAACTGCACATCGACAGCGAGCACGACGTTGACGCCGATTTTGTGCCCGTCGCCGCGGTGAGCGATTCACCCTGATGGGTCCGCCGCCGGACTCGCCGCTCAGCGACCGCTACTGCGGGGCCGAGTTCAATCTCGAAGGGGCGACGCTGTAGACGTTGTCGAGCGCTTCCCGAAACCCGCCGATTGTTGTGCCTGTAACTGCGCATGCTCCTTCGATCGCGTAGCGCGATACGCGGGCTTTCGACCGTCACCGATCAATACGGCTCTCCCACTTACAAATTCGCAGTCGAAGTAGCGACTTTTCCGTCCTGCAAGCCCAATGCAGGTTGGAATCTCGGTGCATACTCGTCGCTCACGACCTCCGCGAAAGGAACCGTGCGCCCGACGTGTCATTCCTTGCCGCCATTCCCCGCAGCAAACGCCCAACCATGCCCCCCGGGAATCACCGGCCCGCCGCCACGAACCTCCGGCACCTCCGCCAGCGGCGCCAGCGTCCCGGCCCACTCCGCGTGCTGCTGCGCCAGCCGCCGCACGACGTCCGGGTGCTCCGCCGCCACGTCGGTCTCTTCCCGGGGGTCCGACTTGAGATCGAACAACTGCCACGGGTCGTGCGCGTACTTGCGGTACAGCCGCCAGTCCTGCCAGCGGACGGCCAGCAGGTGCCGGCGGACGGCGTCGTCCGGCTGGTTGTTGAGCCAGAACAGATACTCGTGCGCGTCGCCGGTCCGCTCGCCTTTCAGCCAGGGAAAGAGATCGACGCCGTCGCAGTGCGCGGGAATCGAATCGGTCGTCAGGTGGGCGATCGTGGAATAGAAGTCGAGGTTGGCGATCAGGCCGGCGTACTCTTTCCCCGCGGGGAGCACGCCGGGGAGCGAGAAGATCGTGGGGACGCGGACCCAGCCCTCTTTCTGCGTCCCCGGCCCCTTGCCGCCGGCGTACGGGCCGGAGGAGCCGCCGTCGGTGCCGGCTCCGTTGTCGCTGGAGAAGATCACCAGCGTGTTCTCACGCAGGCCGTGTTTGTTCAGCACGTCCAGCACCTTGCCCACCTGGTCATCGACGGAGACGATCCCGCCGGCCAGGTTCCGTCGCTCGCCGGTCGCCTGTGTCCGATCCGACAGCCGCGCGGGGACCTCCGTATTGAATGAGTGGACCGCGTCGGGCGACCAGTACAGAAAGAACGGTTCGGCCCGGTGGCGTTCGATGAAGTTGACCATCAGATCGCCGTCATAGTCGGTGAGCCAGACCGTCTCGCCGGCCTCGTTGAGGCACCAGTATTTCGAGTGGCCGTTATGTCGGGCGACCTGCCGCCGCAGTTCGGCCGATGCGGCGGCGAGTTCCGCATCCGTGTACTGTTTGGCCGGCGGGATTTTCGCGACCTCCGTGAATCCGACCTGAAGCGGCCCCTGCCGTCGGGTGCCGATGTCCCACTTACCGATCTGTCCGGTGACGTAGCCGTGATCGCGGAGGAACGCGGCCAGCGTCGGCCGGTCCTCCGGAATCGGCAGCCCGCGGGACATGCCGTACTTGCCGAACCGCTGGGCGTACTGCCCCAGCATCAGGCTGCAGCGGCTGGGACAGCAGGGAGGATTGGTGATGTACGACGCCGTGCACCGCACCCCTTCGGCCGCCAGGCGATCGATGTTGGGGGTCGGGATGTCGGTACAGCCGTAGCAGCCGAGGTCGCCGTAGCCGAGATCGTCGATGTAAATCAGGACGACGTTGGGCCGCTGGTTGTCCTCGGCAGCGGATGGGTGTGGGGCGATGGCCGTCGCGAGGAGAGCGAGGAGGAGCAGCGGCCAGTGGCGAAGGGGCGGTAGCGACGGCAATCGCGTGTTTGTGGTGTGGGGCATGACGTGGTTGAGGGTTGAGAGTCGAGGGTCGAGGGTCAACGGGACGCGACGCGCGCTGCTCAAGAGAAATTGACGACGTTCAGGCCGTGAATCCGCGAAAACTCGTCCGAATTCTCCGTCAACAATGACAGGTCGTACGCCACGGCCGTGGCGGCAATGATCAGATCGTGAGCGCCGATCGGCAGTCCACGCGCGGCGAGGTCGGCCCAGAGTCGGGCATGGATTCGCGCAATCTCCGTTGTGAAATCGAGCGCGGTAATGCCGGAAATGATCGCTTCCACAAATGCGGAACGCCGCGCCCTGCGAGTCTCAGTGTCGGCACGATGCACGCCCGTCAACAATTCCGACACGGTGATGACACTGACAAACACGTCCTCCGTGGGCTCCCACGCCGACACGTCAACCGGTTCACCGCGCCGCTCGAACGCAATCAGGACGTTTGTGTCGACGATCAGTCCCACGGGTTGGCCTCCGCGGACAATCCCCCGCGGAGTTCGCGGACGTCGTTGTGGAACGCCTCGGCGTCGTCTCCCAGTTGCGGAAGGCTCCGGAGGAAGACGTTCAGGTCCCGGACCTTCAGGCGTGACTGCGGGGCGGCCGGGGTCAGGCGCGCGACCACTTTTTTCTCGCGTTCCAACTCGATACTGACGCCTTGCGAGCACACGCGGTCAACGAGCCCCGGGAAGTCCTGGCCGGCTTCGGTTACCGTCATACGCTGCATCGTGTCATCCTCCTGTTCCGGGATCGCATCACGCGTTCAGTGTAGCATGAAGTCAGATCGAGCGGTGACTCGAACCCCTGCGGGGAACGCGCCGTCCGGGGGGCTTCCCGACCGGGGGTGTCCCGGCACGCCGGGAATCCCCGGCTGTGATGTGTAACGCCGTTGGCGCAGGGAAGGATCGACGTGCGCGCGTCCCCCGCGCTCCCGATCCCCGGCACGGCCGATCAGTCATTGACTGCCGGCGCCGATTCCGGGTTCCTGCCGGCGGACTGCAGGAGCCTGCTCGAACCGCGTCCGAGTTGCTCCGCCACCTGGACGGCATCAGGAAAACCGATCGCCAGCGGTGAGACGCGATCCGTCGTGACGAGCACGACATGGCCGGCCCAAGGGTCCGGCGAGCCCGGCAGAAAGACCGCGACAAGTCCATCGCCGGTCCGTTCGGTCTCGAAGCCGAAACGTGACATGTCATCGAAGCGAACCAGGACCGGCTTCAGTCGCGCTTCCGTTTCTTCGCCGCCGAACTTTCCGGTCATCTGCTCACGGATGATCGCATAGCGGGGAAACAGCAGCGTGAGATGCTATTCGAAGAACCCTCCGAGCCGCCGGGCGAACGAGCGGCGCGCCAGGAGCCCGGCCGCAAAACAGAGCAGCAGGATGACGCCGATCGCCAGCAGCACCAGGAGCGAGATCCCGCCGGCCGACTTCAGCCAGTCAGGCAGCCACCCGCCGAGCACCTTGACCACCGACATCACCAGCGGCACAACCTGGCCGATGAGCGCACCGACCACGATCAGCGGCAGCAGGAAGATCAGACCGCCGATGGCGGTGGTCTTGAGGAAGCCAAAACTCTTTGTGACGTGCTGGTGAATCACGGTGGAGTCCGTCCAATTGGCGCAAAGCCCGTGTTGACTGCAGAATTGTCAATGTCATGCGCCGAGGTGCAAGCGACTGGTGCCGGGTACGCGTCAGTATGGTCGGTCAGGGGTGTTGTGCGAGGACTTCGTTCTCTGCCCCATCACTCCCGCAATGACGCGCTCCAGGAATCAGCGCTGATTGCGGGGGAGAGGGGAGAAGAAACCACCGACGATGCTGGCACGCCCCCGCCGACATTGAACGCGTTCATCGTCAGTTTCTTACAGGGCATTTGTGCTGTAGCATGGCTCGTTCCCGCACGCCTGCACCAGTGACACGCCGCCATGCCCGACAACGCACCAACCGCCCTGCCCCTCCCGCTCGCACACCGGAAGATCGCGCTCCTCACCGACGGGTACTCGAACCCCTTCACCGCCAAGACGGGGATCAGCCTGCTGCGGTATCGCGGCAACGACATTGTGGCGGTGCTCGATGCCCCGGCGGCCGGCTCGACGGCCCGCGAGCTGCTCGGACAGGGGGGGGACATCCCCGTCGTCGCGGGGCTGGCGGACGTCCCGGAGGCGGATGCGCTGTACGTCGGCATCGCGCCGCCGGGAGGGAAGCTGCCGGCGGAATGGCGGCCCATCATCCTCGAGGCGCTGCGGCGGAGGATGGATATCGTCTCCGGGCTGCATGACTTCCTCACCGACAATGACGAATACGTGAAGCTGGCGGCCGAAACCGGCAGCCGGCTCGTCGACGTCCGCCGCAACCGGTACAAATCGGTCGGCCGGGGACACAGGTTCCGGAAGGGCTGCGTCCGCATACACTCCGTCGGGCACGACTGCAGCGTCGGCAAGATGGTGACGACGATCGAAATTGAACGCGGCCTGAAGGAGGCCGGACAGGACGCGAAGTTCCTGGCAACCGGGCAGACCGGGATCATGATCAGCGGCGAAGGGTTCCCAATCGACTGCATCGTGTCGGATTTTGTGAACGGGGCCGCGGAAGAGCTGTGCCGGGTGAACGAGGCGCACGACTTTCTGCTCGTCGAAGGACAGGGGAGCATCTCGCATCCCGCGTATTCAGGCGTGACGCTGGGCCTGCTGCACGGGTGCGCTCCGGACGGGCTGGTCTTCTGCTTTGAAGCGGGGCGGACAAAGGTCGAGGGTTTTGACGGGATCGACATTCCGCCGCTCAAGGAGCAGATGAGGGCGCTGGAAGTGATGGCCAATCTCCGCCATCCCTGCCGGATCATCGGGCTGGGGGTCAACACGCGCTACCTGAACGACGCGGACGCACACGCGGCCCTCGCGCGGGCGGAGGCCGAGTTCGGCCTGCCGGCCTGCGACGTGTACCGCACGGGCGCTGACAAACTGGTGCAGGCGAGCCTGAAACTGCGGAAGGAAGTACTCGCCCGATGAACCTCTGTCGACATCGAATGCTGATACGTCGTACTCCCCTCTCCCCCCAGCACGACCACTTTGCAAGTTCAACGTCCTGTTGGGGGGGGAGGGGTTGGGGGTGAGGGGGCGGC
>CAZWGW010000497.1:0-5821 GCA_964633565.1 uncultured Planctomycetaceae bacterium | reverse complement strand
ACATCAGCAGGTTGCCCGGCTTCAGGTTCGGCCGGATCTCGGCGCGGAACAGGTCTCCCTGGACTTCGTCCGGCAGCAGCACATTGACCAGGTCGCCGGCCTTCGTGGCGTCGGCGAGCGACATCGGCTTGAAACCGTGCTCGACCGCAAGGTCGTAGTTCTTGCTCCCCGGCCGCTGGCCGATGATCACATTGCAGCCGCTGTCGCGGAGGTTTTGCGCCTGCGCATGCCCCTGGCTGCCATAGCCGAGGATGGCGATGGTCTTGCCTTTGAGGAGGGAGAGGTCGGCGTCGTCGTCGTAGTAGATGGTGACGGGCATGGTGGGGAGCGTCGTTTGGTGGCTTGGTGGTTGGTGGTTTGGTAATCGAGGAATCAGGCGTCGTCTTGCTGGCGCCGTTTTCGGGTGCGCCGTCGCGCTCGCGGCGGTCGGGTACATCGATCAGCGATTTCGAGGAGCTTCTTTAGAGGCAACTCGAACCCGGGCAGCAGGCTGGTCATGTAGACGTCCCCCTCCTTGACGACTTTTGTCCGGCCGGTAGCTCGAAACACAGTCATATCGCGCTGGAAGCGATCGATGACCCAATACTCCTGTACTCCCGCCTCCTCGTACTCGTCCCGCTTCGTCTCATAGTCGCGCCGTCGGTCCCGGCGACGATTGGAGACGAACTCGATGGCGATGGCCGGAATGTCGTGGTCATAGTCCGGTGTGCGTCCCAGGCCGGCCCAGATCACTCGGTCGACGCGCCGCCGTCCGGACGATGTGGCGATCGTGTGCTCCGGAGACGTGTCGTCCAGAGCCGATCCTTGCGGATGACTTTCACGATAGGCTAGTAGCCAGTGTCCAAGTTGGTCATTTGGATTGCGTTCGGACACATCGACGGGAGGGTTCACGATCAATACTCCGCGCACCAGTTCATACCGGTACCCACGCACCCAGTCGTCGTGTGTATCGAACTCCTCCGGCGTCATCTGCATGCCGTTGCAGCGCGGCCCGATGCGGACGGGAGTGCGAATCTCAGCGACGCTCATGGCTCCCCCACCGGCGCTTCGGCCGCCATCGAACTCCCCCGCAGCAGCGCGATCCGACCTGTCCGCACCATTTCCAGGATGCCGAACGGCCGCATCGCCTCGATGAACGCCTCGATCTTCCGCTCCTGGCCCGAAATCTCGATCATCACATGACCGGCGGAGACGTCGACGATCCGGCCGCGGAAGATCTCGCACAGTTCCTTGATTTCGCTCCGCTGGCCGGGGGCTGTTTTGACCTTGATCAGCATCAGGTCCCGCTCGACGAACTCCTCGCCGGAGTAGTCGAGCACCTTGACGACCGTGACGATTTTCTCCAGTTGCTTGCGGACCTGGTCGAGCTGCCGGTCGTCCCCCGTGACGACGAACGTCATCCGCGACAGTTCCGGCCGCTCGGTCTCGCCGACCGCCAGACTGTCGATGTTGTAGGCGCGTGCCGCGAGCATGCCCGAAACCTGGGCCAGCACGCCGGGCTGGTTCATCACAAGTGCCGAAAGGACGTGTCGCATTTCAGGACCGCTTCGCTCCGGAACGCCCGTGGCGGCGCCACCGGGGGGACCTGTCATGCTACTGACCGCGGACTGCCGTCACAACCGAGCCGCACTCAGGCTACTCAGGCTCTCTGACGCTCAGGTGCGGAGGGCGGTCATGCCCGGTACGTCAGCACCTGCCTGATCGGGCGTTTGATCAACTGGTAGAGCATCATGGCGAGGACGAGCGCGGCCAGCGAACCGACGGCCACCGAACTCCAGACCGGCCCCACCTTGTACCCGACCCAGTTGAGCAGCATCTTCATGCCGGATCTTCGACCGGTCGCCTCGTAGTTCGGGTCGCAGATCGTGGTGAACCAGATGAAGAATCCGCCGATCACTCCAATCACGGCGAGGATGAACAGCGGCGACTGCATGACCGACCACGCATCCGCTTCCTCTTCGCTCGGCGTGCCCCCGAGATGTTCACTGATTGCGGCGAACACCTGCGCCTGCTCTTTCCCTTCCGGGACCTTCGTTTTCTGCCCGTTCCGGTCGAACAGACTGAGCTGATTCAGGTCCCTGGCGTAGGTCGCTCTGGAGATCTGGCCGGGAGCGAACTGAATGGCTTTCGGCTGCTGCTGCAACATTGCCGCGGCTTCGCCGGGCGCACTGTTGGCGGCCGCGACGACGTTCACCCAGGTCTTGTAGTCCTTCTGCTTGAGCACCAGCGTGATGCCCGCCGGCGACACGTGTGCGATGTGATACTTCTTGTCGTCGCCGATGCCCTCCTCCCACGACACCAGCGTGCCTGAACCAGCCGCACTGATTGCGTCATTCGCCATGGAGCGTGTCCTCCGGATCGAGAGAAGTGAGGGCCGTATTATGCGGCGTCCGATGTGCTCCTGCAACGAAAACCGGGGAAGATCGACGCCCTGGCATCAGGACAGTTATTTCGCGGGCTGGAACAATTCGACGGGATTACCCGACGGGTCGTCGAGCAGGATCTGTGACCCGCCCGGCCCGGTCACGATGTCGTTGCGGAACGTGAGTCCCTCGGCACGGAGTCGCTCGACCTCTGCGTTGAGGTCCTTGACCTGGATGTGAATCCGGTTCCAGCCGCCCGGGACTGGTACTCGGCCATCGGGCATGGGCCGGCGGCCGGAGCTGGTCTTGCCGCTGAGCAGCAGCCGCACGCCGTCCCGGCTGACGGAGGCAAACGCCGGGCTGGCGTCCATGTCGAGCGCGAAGCCGAGGTGCGTCGTGTAGAACCGGATGGCGGCGGGAACGTCGTCGATCATGTAGCGGATGCTGATGGTGGACATGGGCTGGGTGCTCCGGTTGTGTCGTCTGCGGGAGAGGTCGGCCGCGTTGTGGATCCCCGGCCGGTGGGACGGACGACGATGACGCCGCCTCGTGCCGGCCCGGTTTCGCGCTGCTCATCCATCCGTGGCAATTGGTCGACGTCGACACGGGCAGACTGCGGGCCGAGGTGACCGTGACCCCGCGGACGCCGCCGACGTTTCTTGTTCACGCGCACAACGATTCCGCGACGTCGCTGAGCAGCGTGCTGTACTACGCGGCCCTCAAACAGCACGACGTCGCCGGAGAACTGCACATTTACGAAACGGGCGGCCACGGCTACGGCCTCCGGCCTGTGCGGGGGTCCGAGGTGGACACCTGGCCGCGTCGTGCCGAGGAATGGCTGCGGGGGCGGGGGCTGATTGAAGAGCGGGTCGAAGTGCGGCGCTGAGCCGCCGGTTGCAGCGTGGTGGCCCGCGGTCCCACTGTCCGCTACATTTTCACGGCACCATTCAACCCGGCAAATCCACTGGCATGGACGACCTCCTCGAGCGCTTTCTCCGGTACGTCCGGATCGACACGCAGTCGGACGAAAGGAGTCCCGCGTCGCCAAGTACGGCGAAGCAACTCCAGCTCAGCCGGTTGCTGGCCGACGAATGCCGCGCGCTGGGCCTTGCCGACGTCTCGTGCGACGAACACGGGATTGTGATGGCGACCGTCCCCGCGACCGTGACGCACACCGCCCCGATGATCGTCTGGAACTCGCACGTCGATACGTCCCCCGAGTACACGGCGGCGAACGTGCAGCCCGTCGTCCACGAGTCGTACAGCGGCGGCGACATCACCCTCCGCGGCGACCCGTCGAAAGTGATCCGCGCCGCCGACAACCCGGCGCTCGCCGGCCTGATCGGTACGACGATCATCACGACCGACGGCACGACACTGCTCGGCGGCGACGACAAGGCCGGCGTCGCCGTCATCATGACCGCCGCGGCACGGCTGATGGCGCACACCGAGATCCCGCACGGCCCGGTGCGGGTGCTGTTCACCGTCGACGAAGAGATCGGCCGCGGCATCGAGGGCCTTGACTTCGAGAAACTGGGAGGCATCTGCGCCTACACACTCGATTCCGGTGGAGCGGGAACGGTCGACTGCGAGACGTTCTCGGCCGACCAGGCGGTCGTGACGGTGACCGGCGTCAACTCGCATCCCTCCGAGGCGAAGGCGAAGGGAATGGTCAACGCGATCCGCATCCTGGGCCAGTTCATCGCCCGCATTCCGACCGACCGCCTTGCCCCCGAAGTGACCGACGGGCGGGACGGCTTCCTGCATCCGTACAGCCTGGAGGGGGGGGTCGCCCGGGCCAGCGCGCGGATCATCCTGCGGGACTTCGAGACGCCCGGATTGCAGGAATATGCCGACCTGCTGGAGTCGATCGCCGCCGATCTGCGCCGCTCGCACCCGCGCGCCGCGATTGACGTGCAGATCCGGCGGCAGTACCGCAACATGCGCGATGGGCTGGCCGGAGAGCCGCGCGCGGTGGCGAAGGCGCTGGAGGCGATCCGGGCGGCCGGCATGGAGCCGAAGCTGGACATCATCCGCGGCGGCACCGACGGCTCGCTGATGACGGAGCGCGGCCTCCCCTGTCCCAACCTCTCCTGCGGCCAGCACAATGTGCACTCGCCGCTGGAGTGGGCCAGCCTGTGGGAGATGCAGCAGGCCGTCGAAGTGCTGGTGCAACTGGCAATCGGCTGGGGGAAAGAGCGAGCGTGACGATTGCCCATCCTCAATCGCCCCTCTCCCCTACAAAACCCGCCGATCGCATCGGTGGGTCCACTCGAGCGTAGCGTCCCGCGCCTGACGATCATATTCTGATCGTCGCCATGAGCGACGTCACGCAGGTCCTGCAGCAGATCGAAGCGGGTGATCCGTCGGCGGCCGAACACCTGCTGCCGCTCGTCTACGACGAGCTGCGCAAACTCGCCGCCGCCCGGCTCGCCCACGAACAACCGGGGCAGACGATCCAGGCCACGGCGCTGGTCCATGAGGCGTATCTGCGGCTCGTGGATGTCGAGCGGGCTCAACATTGGAACAGCCGGGGCCATTTCTTCGGTGCCGCGGCCGAGGCCATGCGCCGCATCCTGATCAACCGGGCCCGCGACCGGCAGCGCCTCAAGCGGGGTGGAACGATGCGGCGCATCGACCTCGACCGGATTGAACTGGCCCTCGCAACCCCGGATGAGGACCTCCTGGCGCTCGACGAGGCGCTGGAGCGGCTCGCCGCGGAACATCAGGCGTGCGCGGACCTCGTCAAGCTGCGGTTTTTTGCGGGCCTGTCGAACAAGGATGCCGCCGCCGCACTGGGGATCTCCACCAGCACGGCGGACCGCTACTGGGCCTACGCCCGCGCGTGGCTGTTCGAGGCACTCCGCCCCGATGACCCCCCGACCGCCTGAACCAGTGTCCTCACTGACCCCTGCCGGCTCCACCCACTTGGACTGCTGGCCCGCCGCCCGGATTTTTCTGACAATCTGGATCTGTCGTGAGGCATTTTGAGCGGAAACGGGGCACTGGAGGGAGTGACAACCATGAGCGGTCCCATCCCCGAATCAAGGCCCGACATTCTGGCGATCTTCACCGCCGCGGCCGCGTGCCCGTCGGCGGATGACCGGGCGAAGTACCTCAACGAGGCCTGCGGGAGCGACCTGCACGCCCGGGCGCGGGTCGAAACGCTGCTTCGTGCCCACTTCGACGCTGGTAACTTTCTGGGGGGCAGCCCGCCTGAAGCAACGCCCACCGTCAACCAGCCATCGCCCGAATCCCCCGGCACTCTCATCGGCCCCTACAAGCTCCTGCAGAAGATCGGCGAAGGGGGCATGGGCGTCGTCTACATGGCCGAGCAGACCGAGCCGGTCGAACGGCGGGTGGCGCTGAAGATCATCAAGCCGGGGATGGACACCCGACAGGTGATCGCCCGCTTCGAGGCCGAGCGGCAGGCGCTGGCGATGATGGACCACCCGTAT
>CAZWGW010000496.1:0-5833 GCA_964633565.1 uncultured Planctomycetaceae bacterium | reverse complement strand
CACGCGCTGCTGGCCGGTTTCGCTGACGTAGGCGTGGCCGTCCTGAAACACCATGACGGCTGCCGGGGACGTCCCATCGTATTGTGCGGGGATGTACGTCCAATAGCGGCGGATCGTGCCCGGGAAGATCTCGCTGCGCCAGTCGTGCTCGGTGACCGTCCCTTGAGGCACTCCGTCGCGGCGCTGGGAGTCGGGGCCGAGGCGGTAGTCGTCATCGGCTGCGGGGAGTGCCGCCGGGAGGGCCATCACGAGGAAGAGAGATTGGCGGAGAGACACGGCGCGGCTCCAGACACGGGAGTTGTCGCAGACAAAGCGACGGGTATCCCAGAGCGGCCGCGTGGTGTCAATCGAGCGGTTTTGCCAATACAGGCGACTCGCTCCGCCAGTCGCGATTCACGCTGCAGAGAGTGCACAGAATCCGGGTGATGCTCATCGATGCTGTCCTCTCGCGGAAAGAGTGGACGACATTACTCCGAGAGCTGCAGGATCTCGCTGAACGTGAAGGGCGCAGCGGGATCGCCGCTTTCGATCTTGAGCTTCAGTTCGAACCGGCCCGCCTTGAGCGCCGCTTTGAGGGGGAAGCGGAGTTCGTCGCTTGCGCCCGGCAGCAGCCAGCGGCCGTGGCCGGCGAAGACCTCTTCCGGCTGGCCCCCCTCTTCGGTCAGGATCATCTGCCCGCGCAACGGCAGGTGCAGCGCACCGGAGTTCCTGACGGGGACAATGAACGCCGGTTTCTCCCCCGTGGGGTCCCAGCGGATCCTGGCCACTTCCAGCTTCGCTCCTTCTTCATTACGGCCGACGAGCGCAACCGTCAGCGGCTGTTCGCCCAGCACCTGCCCGTCGGCGTTCACGACCCGTGCGCCGACTGCCGCGAAACGGTGCGCCTGGTCGTCCCGATTCGGTCCCAGCGAGATCAGCGCACGCCGGACCTGGCCGGGTGAGAGGCGGAGCGTGTTGGGCCGCACGGAGAGCCAGTCGAACGGCCGGTCACCCAGTCCCTGCGGCGTCAGCAGCAGGTCCACGGCTTGGGGGGTCGCATTGGTGAACTCCGCGGCGACGAAGCGGTCTCCGCCGCGTCGCAGCGACAGTTCAATCTGGGCCGGCGTGACCGTCACTCCCTGGGCGACCTGGATGACCGTCGCGTCCTGGGCGGGATACTCATCAGCGCCGACCGAGACCTGGAACTGCGCCGACGTCACAACGTGCGCCCCGTCCAGCAGTTCCACGTCGAGCACGTACTCGCCCGGAAAGACCGGAAACGGGACCATCTCTTCCATGCGCAAGCGCGAGCCGGGGAGGATTCGCCCGATCAGGCGTTCCGGCCCCTCCACCGTGGCGCGGATCGGCATCACGAGCGGGAATGCCGTCCGCTTCGCCCCGACGGCCGGGTTGCCGATCTGGCACCGCATCTGGTACTCCAGCGCGGCGTCGGTCGGGTTGCTGATCCAGACGCGGGCCATCGGCCGGCCGTCTTTCTCCAGCAGTTCTCCCGACTCCATCCGGAGTTTGGTGATGCTCTCGCCGCGTACGCCGAGCACGCGCACGTCGGCCCGGCACAGGTACTGTGTGATGAACTTGATACCGGCGCGGGGCTGTTCGGCGGCCGCCGCGGGCGTGTCCGGGTTGAGCTGTCGGCCGATGTCCTTCACCAGCAGGCCATACGAGTGGAAGTTGGCGTCCGACCCGGACGGCAGCCGCACCTCGCCAAGGATGTCGATCGTCTTGCCCGGGTCGATGTCATACTGGCCCGGGTTACTGATGACGAGCGGCGCGGGTGGGGGTGCTTCCTCGTCGGGCATGATCACACCGTTGTCCTGCTGGCGCAGCGCCACGGTCTTGACGATCACGGTCGTCGGCAGGTCCTTGGCGATGATCTGGTAATTGACCGGCAGGATGTCGCCGCGGCGGGCCTCCAGCCGGTGGACCATGGGGTCGACGCGGAACGCATACTCCACCTGCCGCGAGATCTTGACCGGGCCGCTTGATTCGACGACCGGCCGCTCCGACTGCGCGAGCAGTGGCACGCACCACAAACACAAGAGAGCGTACGACCAGCAGGGTCGAGGCGTCCGCATGATGACAGGCTCCACTTGACTTACGGCACGATCCGGGGCGGGGGGAGCTTCGGGAGCGACGACGCCCGCTCTCCACCGACCGGCCGCACGATCGACGCGGTATGGTCCTCGGCGGGGGGCGGCGGCGCCGGCGGCGTCCTCGGCGCGGCCGGCTGGAGGTCCCACGGCGGCTGCGGAGTCGACGGCGGCGTCTGGTCGACGGCCGCGACCGCCGGCGATGCGACGAGGCGCGGCGAGATAAAGATCACGACCTCGACGTCTTTCTCCTCCTTCTCCACGATCTCGAACATCCGCCCGATACCGGGGCAATGGCCGAGGACCGGGATGCGGCTGACGCGGTCAACGGTCTGCCGCGTGACGAGCCCGCCGATCACGATCGTTTTGCCGTCCTGGACGTTGACGGTCGTGGCGACTCGGCGGCGGTTAATCACCGGGAACGGGTTGTTGTTGATCTGGGGATTGAAGTCCTTGGTGCGGATGTCCTCGCTGACCTCGGCCTTCTCGATCGTCACCGTGATGTTGTCGCCGCGGATCACCGGCGTGATGTTGAGCGTGATGCCTGCTTCGACGCGCTCGATGTCCTGCCGAAACAGGAACTGCGCATTGAGCGTAGGCTGGATGCTGAAGAATGACTCGCGGCCGATGGAGATTTCCGCTTTTTCCCCGTCTTTGGCCATCACGCGCGGAGCGGCGCGGATGGTGAGGTAACCCTCCTGCGCCAACAACCGTACGAACGCGGACGTGACTGCGAATTCATTGAAGTAGTTCTGCAGGCCGAGTGGCGTGACCGAGCCGCCGAACGTAAGTCCCGCGAGTCCCAGATTGAGCAGGTCCCGGTCCCCCAGTGTGAGAGCGTGTCCCCAATCGAGGCCGCTGCGGAAACCGCTCTCCGGTGAGATAACACAGACGATGGCTTCGAGCACGACCTGCGGCACGGGCTGGTCGAAGCGCTGCAGCCGCTCGTGGATCTCCTGCAGCCTGGCCGGCGGCGCTTCGACGATAATCATGTTCCGCTTTTCAGCCACGCTGACGTAGGGTTTGAACCGCTGGGGAAGCAGCGCAGCAAGCTCCTGCGGCGAGAGGTTCAGCGGCCGGTATTCCCGCGTTTCAGCCAGCATCGGGAACATGGACGACGCCGGGTCATCCTTGCCGATGAGGTAGTGGTCCCCTTCACGCTTGTAGACCAGTCCCAGTGGCAGCAGGATCCGCTGCAGGGCTGTCTCGAACGGCTCGTTCTCAATGATGGCGCTCGTATTGCCGCCGACCCCTTCGTCGATGATGACCGCCACGTTGGCCTGCGCGGCGATCGCCTGGACCGCCTGACGGATGTCGGTCCCTTCAAAGATCTCGCTGACAAGGGGGCTGCCGGTATCGTTCCCGGACGTGAGCGCCACGCGCGGACCGAGGCCCCGACCGCCGGCTGTGACGACCGGGGTGGCGTTCGGATAGGCCGCGCCGGCTTGAACTTCACTCGGCTGCCCCGGGACCTGGAAGAACGTGGGGCGGTTGCCTGCCGCCGGGGGGGCGGGCGGCGGCGTAAACCGTCCGCCGTCGAAATACGGGGTTGAGTCAGAAGATGAGTCGTAGGGGGTGATTGTGTTTTCCGGGCTGACGGCGCTCGCTTCCAGCGCCTCGTAGTAGAGTTCCTGAATCGAGCGCTGCTCGGGGACCGGGTCATCCGTCAGCCAGTCGGTCACCGCGCGCGACTTCTGTGTGAACGACGCGCAGCCGGTGAGCAGCAGCAGCGCAGCTCCCCACAGCCGGCTCCACCGGCGCGATTGACCTCGTCCTCCGCGGATGTCAGCGTCGCCCCACATCAACGATTCGCCCGTCTGCAGGCCGCGGCGGGCGGCCCTGGTTGTCCTGTTTTCCCGGCGGCGCACCCCGGTGTCGGTAAGCTGCTGCACTTCGTGCAACCACGCGCCGCGATCAATTCAGTTCTCCGTGATTGTGCCGACGAGCACGGTCTCGTATTCGCCTGTCGTGAGTTGTGTGAAATCGGAATTGACAAACGTCACGACAATTCCCAGTTGCCCGTTGCCGCGCTCATTGGAGAGTGCGACCGCGTGCGCCGTGTCGTATCCCCGGGCAATATCGGTCTGGTCCGACTGGGTCAGGAGCGACCAGTCGGCGTCCTGATTGCTCCGGATGACCCGCAGGTCGAGCCGCGTGTCGACACGCAGGCTGGCATCGAGCGTATTCGCGAACGCGGCACAGCTCATTTCCACAACCGCGCCGCGCCGTCCCTGCGGATTGATGATGATCCACCTGACCTCGGGAAACACCTGCGGCTCGCTCAGGCCGTTGTGCTCGATGGTCTGGACCTTGCCGCCCGTGGCGTTGAGACGGGGAGGCTGTGCCATCGCGGGCCGGGTGTGGGAGGCGGCCGACAGCGCGCAAACAAAACAGGCGGCGCAGAGGGTCCGTAAGGACCGCCTGCGGCCGCCGGTATGTTCGTTCTGCGCCCCTCCGGGGCCCGCGGCATTCCGCATCGTGCGACGTCCTTGTCGAAACGTGCTGTAGGAACCGGTTTCCGGCCTGCCGGGCCGGACCGGCATCAGTTCTCGGTCACGGTGCCGAGGACAAACGTGTCGTAGTCGCCGGCCAGGATCTGGGCGAAAGCTACGGTGCGGAACGTGACCGTCACATCGACAAAAGCATGCCCAACGAAGTTCGACGAGACCTGTGTCTGTGCGGTGTTGTTGCCGTTCTGGTAATCAGTCACGTCGGACGCGACGTCAACGTTCCATAGTGCTGGTCCAAGGGTCGAGGCAATCGCGATGTCAATTTGCGCGTCGCGCTGAAACGTCGGGTCAATCGCGTGAATGAACGGCTGGGTGACCTGGAAGGTCGTCGTCACGCCCGTCACCACGTTGCCGCGGACGTACCACTGTTGCGGCGGAAAAACCTGGTCGGCGTCGGTTTCGTCGTGCACGATGAGAATGTCAGCCGGGGCCGTAATCAACACGTTGCGCGGCACGGCGACCACAAAACGCTGCGTATCTGTCGCTTGCAATTGGGCGAATGCGCTCTGAGACGAGCACAGGACCGCACCCACGGCGGCCAACATCAGGAAGCGTTTCATCTGTGGACCTTTCTGTGCGAGGGAAACTCCCTGCCGGCGCAGGGATTTCCCTCTACGACATCATGGGAAATATCGGCAAAACGTGATTGCCGAATACAGGCGGGTCGTACAATTCGCACAATTCGTATTTTTGCCCCAAACTCCCCATCTGCCCAACGCACGGCAATTTCAGTGGAAGGCAACCTTAGGGAGGTTTGAGACGGCGGGGTTGCGCGTGCCCTCAAACGTAGGTCGGCGTTTATGAAAGTCAAATCCCTCACAGAAAGAGGGTTTTCCCGCGAATCTGCGAAGAGAAAGACGCCGGCACCCGGCGCGCGGTGGATAGCCACTACCTCGAATGCAGAGATTGCGCCACCGTTGCCGCACGACACAATAAAGCAGGCCGCGACGTCTCGCGCCGCGACCTGGAAATTTGCAACCGTTCCACGTGCGACCTACGGGTTGGCCGGCGGCGGCGCCGAGCCCAGCCCGGGGACAGCAATGCTGGTAATCCGGACCGTTGTGTACTTCTGGCGATGCCCTGTGTGGCGACGTACGTTCTTGCGACGTCGAAATTTCTGGATTTCGAGCTTCTGGCCCTTGGTTTCAGGTTCGACGACTTCCGCCGCGACACTGGCGCCGGCGATCAGGGGCTTTCCACCCACGCTTGCAGCCCCGGCGTTTGCCAACAGCA